>JALTLT010000467.1 GCA_027001815.1 Gammaproteobacteria bacterium
CCGGCAGGTCGGGGCCCTCTACCCGCCAGTGGGTGTCGTCGACGCGGATCTTGCCGACACCGTTCTCGATCGGTGTCTCCAGGGTGAAGGTGCGCCCCACGTACTGGTCGCCCCGCCGGTTGAGGGTGGGGTGGTCGGTCTGCCGGGGGTGGCGTCTCGCCCAGGCGCGCCAGGCGACGATGCTGGCCACCGAGAGCAGCGCCCACCAGAAGAGCTGGTACTCCAGCGACAGTTGCGGATCGGCAAGCAGCAGTCCGCCCACCACCGCAGCCGCAACCCCCATCCAGAGGAAGAAGGTGCCCGGGGCGAAGATCTCCAGCACCAGCAGGATCAGGGCCAGCGTCCACCAGCTCCAGTGGTTGATCCACTCCATCTCAGCCTCCCTTGTGCTGGGCGGTCATCGCTTCCTTCGCCAGCTCGGTGATGCCGCCGATGGCGCCCATGATGCCGGCGGCGTCCAGGGGCATCATCACCAGCTTCTCGTTGTCGGCGGAAGCGATGTCGCGCAAGGCATCCACGTAGCGGGTGGCGACGAAGTAGTTGATGGCGTTGATGTTGCCCTTGTCGATCGCCTGGGAGACCATGTGTGTCGCCTTGGCCTCCGCCTCCGCCAGCCGCTCGCGCGCCTCCGCCTCGCGGAAGGCCGCCTCCTTCTCTCCCTCCGCCTTGAGGATCGCCGCCTGTTTCTCGCCCTCGGCACGCAGGATCTCCGCCTGGCGCTCGCCCTCCGCCTCGAGGATGGAGGCACGCTTGTCCCGTTCCGCCTTCATCTGTCGCGCCATGGCGTCCACCAGGTCGCGGGGAGGGGTGATGTCCTTGATCTCGATCCGGGTCACCTTGACACCCCAGGGGGAGGTGGCCTCATCCACCACACCCAGCAGGCGGGCGTTGATGGCGTCGCGCTGGGAGAGGAGTTCATCCAGATCCATGGAGCCCATGACGGTCCGGATGTTGGTCATGGTGAGATTGAGGATCGCCAGCTCCAGCCGGTTCACCTCGTAGGCGGCCTTGGCGGCGTCGAGCACCTGATAGAAGACCACTCCATCCACCTGCACCATGGCATTGTCGCGGGTGATCACCTCCTGGGAGGGGACGTCCAGCACCTGCTCCATCATGTTCAGCTTGCGGCCCACCCGATCCACCAGGGGGATGATCACGTGCAACCCGGGGGAGAGGGTGCGGATATACTTTCCGAACCGTTCGACGGTGTACTCCATCCCCTGGGGTACCGACTTGATGCCGGCGAAGATGATGGCGGCCGCCATGGCGGCCAGGACGATGACGAACTCGGCGAATCCCATCGGATCTCCTCCCTGTTGCTGGAATGCCGTGGATCTCCATTGTATACACAACGGGTACGGGATGGGGCAGGTGGCAATATTCCCTGGCCGCGAGGGATGCCACCGTCGGCCGGAAGGGATTGCCCGCCCCCCGGCGTACGGTGCGTCTTGGCAGCCTGTGCCGCGGTGCAGGGATGCACCGCCGTTTTCAATGAGGCCAGCAGCCAGTCGGACTTTGACAGGCCGTCGGGTTCTGGTGCTTTCCGCGGGGCAGAGTGACCTTCCGCTTGAAGTCGGACAGGCTGCCGGCCTCATTGAAAACGTGAGGAAGCCGGAAATCGCATTTTCGGCTTCCGGCGTTGAAAAAGGCCAGGACGGCCTTTTTCAACATCCTGTCAGGGGAGCAGAAGGCTTTCCAGGAGGCGCTGGTAGATCCGGGTGAGGGTCTCCACGTCCTCCACCGCCACCCGCTCGTCGATCTGGTGGATGGTGCGGTTGAGGTGACCCAGCTCGATCACCTGGGCGCCGGTGGGGGCGATGAAGCGGCCGTCGGATGTGCCGCCGGAGGTGGAGAGTTCCGGTGTGAGGCCGGTCACCTGGCGGACCGCCTCCACCACCGCCTCGGTGAGGGCCCCCTGGCCGGTGAGGAAGGGGTTGCCCGAGAGGCGCCAGGCGAGCCGGTAGCACAGGCCGTGACGCTGCAGGATCTCCTCGGTGGCGCGCCGCAGTCCCTCTTCGGTCTGTTCGGTGGAGAAGCGGAAGTTGAAGTCCACCACCACCTCGGCGGGGATCACGTTCTCGGCGCCGGTGCCGCCGTGGATGTTGGAGACCTGGAAGGTGGTGGGGGGAAAGTAGTCGTTGCCCCTGTCCCACTGGCGGGCGCAGAGTTCCTGCAGGGCCGGTGCCAGGCGGTGGATGGGGTTGTCCGCCAGGTGGGGGTAGGCCACGTGTCCCTGGCGGCCCTGCACCGTGAGCCGCCCCGAGAGGGAGCCGCGCCGGCCCACCTTGACGGTATCGCCCAGCCGTTCCACCGAACTGGGTTCGCCGACCACGCACCAGTCGATCTTCTCTCCCCGCCGCTCCAAGTGTTCCACCACCTTGACGGTACCGTTGACCGCCGGCCCCTCCTCGTCGCTGGTGACGAGAAAGCCGATCGACCCGTGGTGATCGGGATGGGCGGCGACGAAACGTTCGCAGGCCACCACCATGGAGGCGAGCCCTCCTTTCATGTCGGCTGTGCCGCGACCGTAGAGTTCACCTTCGTGGATGGTGGGGGTGAAAGGATGACTGTGCCACTTTTCCAGCGGCCCCGGCGGTACCACGTCGGTGTGGCCGGCGAAGACCAGCAGCGGGGCGTCGTCGCCCCTTCTTGCCCAGAAGTTGCTCACCTCGCCGAATGGGAGCGGCTCGATATGAAAGCCGATCGCCTCCAGCCGGCGGATCATGGCACCCTGGCAGCCGGCGTCCTCGGGGGTGACCGAGGGGCGGGCGACCAGGTCGCGGAGCAGTTCGAGGGTCTCGCTCATCTTCCGATCCTCGCCGTCCAGTCGTCGGCATCGAACCCGACGGTGACAGTGCCGTCCGGCCACTCCGTCACCGGGCGCTTCACCAGCGTGGGGTGTTCCTCCAGCAGGGCCAGGGCATGCTCGCGATCCACACCCTCCCGTCGCTCCGGCGGGAGCCGCCGCCAGGTGGTGCCGCGCCGGTTGAGCAGCCTCTCCCAGCCGACGATGGCCTCCCATCGCGCCAGCAGGGATCGGTCGAGCCCCTCCTTGCGGAGGTCGTGGAAGGCGTACTCCACGCCGCGCTCGCGCAGCCAGGCGCGTGCCTTGCGCACGGTGTCGCAGTTGGGGATGCCGTAGAGGAGCAGGGACACGATCAGATGTCGCGCAGCAGCTCGTTGATACCCACCTTGCCGCGGGTCTTCTCGTCCACCTGCTTGACGATCACCGCGCAGTAGAGGCTGTAGCTGCCATCCTTCGAGGGGAGGCTGCCGGAGACCACCACCGAGCCGGCGGGGACGCGGCCGTAGAGGATCTCGCCGGTCTCGCGATTGTAGATCCGGGTGGACTGCCCGATGTAGACCCCCATGGAGATGACCGACCCCTCCTCGACGATCACCCCCTCGACGATCTCGGAACGGGCGCCGATGAAGCAGTTGTCCTCGATGATGGTGGGGGCGGCCTGCAGCGGCTCGAGGACGCCGCCGATGCCAACGCCGCCGGAGAGATGGACGTTCTTGCCGATCTGGGCGCAGGAGCCGACCGTCGCCCAGGTGTCCACCATGGTGCCGGAATCGACGTAGGCGCCGATGTTGACGTAGGAGGGCATCAGCACGGTGCCCGGGGCGATGTAGGAGCCTTTGCGGGCAGCGGCCGGCGGCACGACGCGGGCACCGCCCTCACGGAAATCGCGGGAGTTGTAGTCGGCGAACTTGGAGGGCACCTTGTCCCAGTAGTTGGTGAATCCTCCCTTGATGAAACTGTTGTCCTCGATGCGGAAATAGAGCAGCACCGCCTTCTTGAGCCACTCGTTGACCACCCACTGGCCGTCTCTCTTCTCCGCCACCCGGGCCTGCCCGGCGTCCAGCAGTTCGATGCACTCCATCACTGCGTCGCGGACGTGGGTCTCGACGGTGCGGGGGGTGATCTCGGCGCGGCGCTCGAAGGCCTCGTTGATGATGCTCTGGATGTCGCTCATGGTTTTTCCTTCAGTCGCTGTTGGGCCCCGGTTGCAGGCTCCCGGGCCCGTGGATTCGATTCTTCTCGACGGGTCAAGTATACCCAAATCGGCGCATCGATTTTCGGTGCGACCCGGAAAATGGCGCGCCGAAAGCCCCGGCTTCCGGAAATCGATGCACGGTGGAGTCGATTCCGGTCAGAGCCGTGCCACGAAACGGCGGATGCGCCGGGCCGCCTCGGCACACTCCGCCTCTTCGGCCACCAGCGCCATGCGGATGCGGTTCTCGCCGGGGTCACGCCCGTCGTGGGGACGGGAGAGGAAGCTGCCGGGCAGCACGGTGACGTTCTCCTCGGCGTAGAGGCGCCGGGCAAACTCCGTGTCGGCGATGGGGGTCTCCACCCAGAGGTAGAAGCCCGCCTCGGGGCGCCGGACCGGCAGCGCGCCGTCGAGGATCTCCAGCACCGCGTCGAAGCGGCGCCGGTACCCCTCTCGGTTGGCCGCCACGTGGACCTCGTCGTCCCAGGCGGCGATGCTGGCGGCCTGGGTCGGCAGCGGCATGGCACACCCGTGGTAGGTGCGGTAGAGGAAGAAGCGCCGGATCACCTCCGGGTCGCCGGCGACGAAGCCGGAGCGCAGTCCCGGGGCGTTGGAGCGCTTGGAGAGGCTGTGGAAGACGACGCAGCGCTCGAAGCCGGTGTGGCCCATGGCGGCGGCGGCCTGCAGCAGGCCGGGGGGCGGGTTCGCCTCGTCCGGATAGAGTTCCGAGTAGCACTCGTCGGAGGCGATGACGAAGTCGTATTCCATGGCGAGCCGGATCACTCGCTGGAGCGTCTCCACGGGCATCACGGCGCCGGTGGGGTTGCCGGGCGTGCAGAGGTAGAGGAGCTGACAGCGGATCCACTCCTCCTCGCTCACTGCGTCGAAATCGGGGAGAAAGCGGTTCTCCGCCACCGTATCGAGAAAACGGGGGGTGGCACCCGCCAGCAGGGCCGCCCCCTCGTAGATCTGATAGAAGGGGTTGGGCAGCATCACCAGCGGATCGCGGCTGCGGTCGATCACCGCCTGGGCGAAGGCGAACAGCGCCTCTCGGGTGCCGTTGACGGGTAGCAGGTGCCGCTCCGGGTCGATCGCCCCCCCGGGCAGCCCGAACCGGCGGGTGAGCCAGCCGGCGATCGCCTCTCGCAGTTCGGGCTGGCCGCGTGTCAGCGGGTAGTTCGCCAGCCCCTCCAGTCGAGCCTCGAGGGCCTCCCGGATCAGGGCGGGGGTGGGCTGTTTCGGCTCGCCGATGGAGAGGGCGATGTGGGACAGCCCCGCGGGTGGCTCACTGCCCGCCTTGAGGCGGGCCAGCTTCTCGAACGGGTAGGGCTGCAGACGGTCGAGGTCGGGGTTCATCAGAACGTCTCCGGCGATGTGGTAGAGTGCTGCCGATCCGGCCTCCGCCGGGTCGGCGCAGAGTATACCAATCCTTCGCCGATCGGTGACGGTCAAGGATCGTGGGAAAGTGACGCTAACCCGGGGAGAGGGGGGCGATGATCGCGGGGATTCACCACTGCAGCCTGCTGGTCGAGGATCTGGAAAGGTCGCTCGCATTCTACTGCGGCGTGCTCGGCATGGCGCAGGATGCGGCGCGTCCCGATCTGGGCTACGCGGGGGCCTGGCTTCTGGCCGGGAACCAGCAGCTCCACCTGTTGCGGCTGCCGAGTCCGGATCCGGTGGCGGGTCGCCCCGCCCACGGCGGTCGGGATCGCCATGTGGCTCTGGTGGTGGACTCGGTGGAGAGGCTCCGGGAGCGCCTGGAGGCGGCCGGAATCCCTTTCACCGCCAGCCGTTCCGGGCGTCCCGCCCTGTTCTGTCGCGATCCCGACGGCAACGCCCTCGAATTCGTCGAAATCGCCATCGCCGTGGGGAGCGGTTCTCTCTCTCCCGACAGGAGTGTTCGATGCGGATCGAAGTCCAGAAGCTGAAGAGACCTCGCATCAGCGACCGGGTCCAGGCGGCCATCGAGGTGGCCTCGTCCCGTGATCCGGATATCCGTGAACTCTGCGATCTGGTCTCCGCCGATCCGGTTCTCAGCGCCCATGTGGTGCGTTACGCCAACGCCCCGCTCTACCGCCGCCGGGTCGAGGTGACCAATGTGCGCAATGCGGTGAACCTGCTGGGGGTCAAGAACGTGCGGCTCGCCCTCTACGTGGTGGTGCTGCGCGCCGCGCGGGTGCGCTCGGGGATGGCGCACACCCTCCTGTGGGAGCACACCAGCCGGATCGCGACCCTCTCGCGGCTGATCGCCCGCCATGTCGCCTCCCCGCTGGCGGACGACATCGAGCTGACCGCTCTCATGCACGACATCGGCGCTATCGTCCTGGCCGACAACTTCACGGAGGAATACGATCACCTCATGGAGGGACACTTCCAGGGGGAGAGCCTGCACCGGCTGGAGGAGGTGCGGTTCGGCTGCGGCCACGATGTGCTGCTGGGTGAACTGGCCGACGAGCTGAGGTTGCCCGGCGTCACCCGGCGTGCCCTCGAGCGGTTCCACAGCCGCGATCCGCTCTTCTCGCGCACCGAAGAGTGGCAGACCCACGCCATGGTGGTGGCCCTCGCCCATCATCTGGAGCAGCAGGTGATGGAGATGGTTTCGCGCAAGGTGGTGGAGGAGATTCCGGAAGGGGTGGAGACCCTCCAGACCGCACTCGGACTCAGCGACGACGAGATGGCCGGCATCGTCGAGCGGTTCGAGGAGCTGCTCGAGACGGAAGAGATGGTCTGAGCGGCAGGGGACGGGTCAGCTCTCTGGCAGGATGTTGAGGAATCTCTGAATAAATCAGAGATTCCTCAACATCCTGTCAGCAGTTCCTCCACCGTTCTGCGAAGCTTCTCTCTCTGCCCCTCGTCGTCGAGCGGGCGATTCTCCAGATCGGTGATGAAGAAGACATCCTCGGCGCGGTGGCCGATGGTGGCGATGCGCGCGTTGTGGAGACGGATGCCGCACAGGGCGAAGGCCTGTCCGACGCGGGACAGGAGGCCGGGGCGGTCCTTTGTGATCACCTCCATCACGGTTCGGTGATTGGCGGTGTCGTCGCTGAAGGTGACCCGGGTGTTGGCCTCGAAGTATTTCATCTGCCGGGGCTGGCGTCGGGCCACCCGCAGGGAGACGGTCGCAGGGTCGCGCAGTCGCTGACGGAGCGTGAGACGGATCTCCTCGAGGCGGGCCGGGTCGGTCACCGGCCTTCCATCCTCCTCCAGGGCCAGATAGGTGTCCAGGGTGTGGTGCCGATGCGAGGCAATCACCCGCGCATCGACGATCGAGAGCCCCATCTGCTCCGCGGTGGCGGTGGTGGCGGCGAACAGCCGGTCCCGGATCGGCCCGTAGATGAAGATCGCCGTCGCGCCGCGCAGTCCATGGGGCTGGATCAGCACCAGCGGCGGCTCCTCGCCGCGGTGCTCGAGGATTCCCCGGGAGTGCCAGGCGATCTCCTCGGCGCTGTAACGGAGAAAATACTCGGGTGGCATCTCCTCCCAGAGAAGGCTCACCTCCCGTTCATCGATCCCCCCCTCCCTCAGCAGTCGCAACGCCTCCTGCTGGGTGTCGCGGATCCGTTCCTCGGCGTCGATGGGGTTCTCCAGTCCCCGCCGCAAGGCTCGCTTGGTGGCGTTGTAGAGGTCGCGCAGCAGGGCGTCCTTCCAGGCATTCCACAGCGTGGGGTTGGTGGCGCGAATGTCGGCCACGGTGAGCAGGTAGAGGTGATCCAGGTGGAGCTTGTCGCGCACCTGTTCGGCGAAGGCCTGTACCACCTCCGGGTCGCTGATGTCCTTGCGCTGGGCGGTCATGGACATGATCAGGTGGTTGCGCACCAGCCATGCCACCAGCCGGGCATCCGCCTCGCTGAGGTCGTGGTGACGGCAGAAGTGGAGGGCGTCCTCCTCGCCCAGCACCGAATGGTCCCCCCCCCGGCCCTTGGCGATGTCGTGGAACAGACCCGCGATATAGAGCAGTTCCGGTTTGGGCAGTTCACGGACGAGCTGGCTGCAGAGGGGGAACTCGTGGGCGTGTTCGGGCACGGTGAAGCGCCGCAGGTTGCGGACCACGAACAGGGTGTGCTCGTCCACCGTGTAGGCGTGGAACAGATCGTACTGCATCCGTCCGACGATGTTGGCGAAGGGGGGCAGATAGGCCGCCAGGATACCGTAGCGGTTCATCCGTCGCAGTTCGTGGGTGACCCCGTGGGGCTGGCGCAACAGCTCCATGAAGAGGGAGCGGGCGCGGATGTCGTTCCGGAAACGCTCGTCGATCAGGTGTCGGTGGCCGCGGATCAGGCGGATGGTGCTGGCCCGCACCCCCTTGAGTTCCGGGTGGCCGGCCATCACCACGAAGAGTTCCAGCAGCGCAAAGGGGTAGCGCAGGAAGATCTGGTTGTCGGTCACCTCCAGGAAGCCGCGGCGGGCCTGGAAACGGCGGTTGATGGTCACCGGCTCGGCGGGCTCGTGCACCAGCAGGATCGCCTCCTGGAAGAGCTGCAGCAGCATCTCGTTGAGCCGGCTCAGCTCGATCACCGTGCGATAGTAGTCCTGCATGAACTGTTCGACGCCCAGTGCCGCTTCGCTGTCACGGTAGCCGAGCCGTTCCGCCATGCGCGGCTGATGGTCGAAGAGGAGACGATCCTCGCGCCGTCCGGTGAGCTTGTGCAGCCCCCAGCGGATCCGCCAGAGGAAGTCCTGCCCCTCCATGAGGGCCTGATACTCCTGCTCGGTGAGGAAGTGGTGCTCCACCAGGTCGTGCAGGGTGTCGGCGCCGAAGTGGCGCTTGGCGACCCAGCCGATCATCTGGATGTCGCGCAGACCGCCCGGCCCCTCCTTGATGTTGGGTTCCAGGTTGTAGGCGGTGTCGTGGAACTTCTCGTGGCGGGCCTGCTGCTCCCTCCACTTGGCATCGAAGAAGCGGTCGCTGGGCCAGATGTGGCTGGGGCCCGTCTTCTCCTTCATGCGCCGGAAGAGTGGCTCGGGGCCGTCCAGCAGCCGCGCCTCCATCAGGTTGGTGGCCACGGTGATGTCCTGCTCCGCCTCCTGCACGCACTGGGAAAGGTTGCGCACGCTGTGTCCCACCTCGAGCCCGATGTCCCAGAGAAAGATCAGGAAGGATTCGATCGCCCCGCG
>JALTLT010000468.1 GCA_027001815.1 Gammaproteobacteria bacterium
CCACCAGCTTCTCCATCTCGAGCTTCCGCCCCACGCGGCCCTCAACGAGACGGTGGCGGCCGCCCGGCGGCTGGGCCGCCCCTGGGCAGTGAAGCTGATCAACGGGGTGCTGCGCAATCTCCAGCGACGGGCCGCCGAGCTGGCCACCCCCCTCGACGACGACCCGGTCACCCGCTTCAGCCACCCGCGCTGGATGGTGGAGCGGATCCGCCACGACTGGCCCGACCGGTGGGAGGCGATCCTCGAGGCCAACAACCGGCGCGCCCCCATGATCCTGCGGGTCAACCTCCGGCGAACCGATCGCGACCCCTACGGTCGGATGCTGGAGGAGGCGGGCCTCGCCTGGCGGCCCGCCCCCCATACCGAAGCCGGCATCCTCCTCGAACGACCGGTGCCGCCCGAGACGCTGCCGGGGTTCGCCGAGGGGCTGGTATCGGTACAGGACGGCGCCGCCCAGCAGGCCGCCGGCCTGCTGCGGCTCGCTCCCGGCCAGCGGGTGCTGGACGCCTGCGCCGCCCCCGGCGGCAAGAGCGCCCACATTCTCGAGCGACAACCGGACCTGGAATGCCTGGTGGCCCTCGACGAGGCGCCGGAGCGCCTGCAGCGGGTGGCGGAGACTCTCTCCCGGCTCTGCATCGACGGCGGACCCGCCGCCGTGAAACTCGAGGCGGCGGATGCCGCCGAAACCGCGGGCTGGTGGGATGGCCGGCCCTTCCACCGCATCCTGCTCGACGCCCCCTGCACCGGCAGCGGGGTGATCCGACGCCATCCCGACATCAAGGTGCTGCGGCGCGAGAGGGATCCGGCGGCGCTCGCCGCGCGCCAGCGACGGCTGCTGGAGGCGTTGTGGCCGTTGCTGGCCCCGGAGGGTATCCTTGTCTATGCCACCTGTTCGGTGTTCGCCGAGGAGAACCGCGACCAGATCGCCGGTTTCCTGGCGCGACACGAGGAGGCGGAACCGCTGCCGCTGGAGGCTGCATGGGGGATCGAATCCGGCCCCGGACGCCAGATCCTGCCGGGAGAACAGCAAATGGACGGCTTCTTCTATGCCGGTCTGCAACGCCGAGGCTGACGCACGCGACACCCATGAGGTACCACCACCGACACCCGCTGCTGATCGTCGCCGCCCTGTTGTGGTTGTGGCTGGGGCTGGGGGTGGGCAGCGCCCGGGCGGAGAGTCACTTCCTCATCGAGAGCGCGCGCACCGAGCTGGATGATGGCGTCTACCGCCTCCACGGGCGGCTGCTGTTCCACCTCACCGCCGAGGTGGAGGAGGCGCTGCACAACGGCGTGCCCATCACCCTGCTGCTGGAGATCGAGGTGGACCGCAAGCGGCGCTGGGCCTGGAACGACACCGTCGCCACCCTGCGCCAGAGCTGGCGCCTCAGCTACCACCCCCTGAGCGGCCGCTACCTGGTGGACAACCTCAACACCCGGGTGCGGGAGAGTTTCGGCGCCCTCTCCGCCGCCCTCCGCTCCCTGGAGCAGCTCGAGGGGCTGCCGGTGATCGACGCCAAGCTGCTCGCCGCCGACGAGCGCTACTACATCCGCGTCCGCACCCGCCTCGCCATCGAGGCGCTGCCGCCCCCCATGCGGCTGTGGACCTACCTCTCGTCCAACTGGCGACTGGAGAGCCCGTGGTACACCTGGGTCCTGCAATGATCCGTCGCCTCACCCGGGGCGTGGCGCCAGCGATCCTCCTCTTCCTGCTGGTGCTGCTCTCTCTCTACCTGCTGGGGGTCGCCACCGAGAAATCGGAAGGCTTCGCCCCCTCCGGCGAGATCGAGAACCTATTCCTCTGGATGCTGGTGATCAACACCCTGGGGCTGCTGGTGCTGGTCACCCTGATCGGCGCCAACCTCCACTCGCTGATCCGCAGCTTCCGCCGCAACGAGCCGGGCTCCCGCCTCAACCTGCGCATGGTGGTGGTCTTCATCGTCCTGGCGGTCCTGCCGGTGACCATCGTCTACGGCTTCTCCCTCCAGTTCCTCCACCGCGGCATCGACAGTTGGTTCAAGATCCGCGTGGAGAAGGCGCTGGAGGACGCTCTGGTACTCAGTCAGACAGCCCTCGACCTGCGCAAGCGCGAGTGGCTGCGGGGCGTCCAGGAGATGGCCTCGGAACTGGCCGGGGTGGACGAGGAGGATGCCGCCATGGCTCTCGGCGACATCCGCGCCCGCAGCGGCGCCAGCGAGCTGACCCTGGTGAAGAAGGGACGGATCATCGCCTTCTCCAGCAACGAGGCGGTGGTGGTGCCACGCCGGCCCAGCGAGGAGGTGTTGCTGCAGCTCCAGCAGGGACACCCCTACATCGGCCTCGAGCCCGATCCGGGCGGGGGCCTGCAGGTGCGGGTGGCGGTGACGGTACCCGCCGGCGGCACCCAGTCGGAGACCTGGCTGCTGCAGGCCCTCTTCCCCCTGGACAAGCGCATCAGCGACCTCGCCGGCAGCGTGCAGAGCCACTTCACCCAGTACAAGGCGCTCGCCTACCAGCGGGAACCCCTGAAGAAGAACTTCAGTCTCACCCTCACCATGGTCCTGCTGCTGAGTCTCCTCACCGCAGTGTGGGCGGCGCTCTTCACCACCCGCCGGCTGGTGGCGCCGATCCGCGACCTGGCGGAGGGCACCCGGGCGGTGGCCGCCGGCAACTACGACAAGCGGCTGCCGGCGGTGGGTTCCGACGAACTCGCCTTCCTGGTCCGCTCCTTCAACGACATGACCCGGCGCATCGGCCAGGCCTCCGCCGAGGCGCGCCGCAGCCAGCAGCACGCGGAGGAGCAGCGCGCCTACCTGGAGGCGGTGCTGGCCAACCTCTCCTCCGGGGTGATCACCATCGACCGGCTCCACCGGCTGCGCACCGTCAACGCCGCCGCCAGCCACATCCTCGGCGTCGACCTGCAGCAGTACGTGGGACAGCCCCTCGGAGAGGCGGCCGCCGCCAACAACCGGTTGCGCCAGCTCACCACCGCGGTGGCGCCGATGATGGACCGCGAGGTGCACCAGTGGGAGAAGGAGGTCGTACTCACCACAGAACGGGGACGACGCATTCTCATCTGCCGCGGCACCTCCCTGCAGGCGGAGGACGGCGGTCAGGGGGACCAGATCATGGTCTTCGACGAGGTGACCGCCCTGGTCCAGGCCCAGCGCGACGCCGCCTGGGGTGAAGTGGCCCGGCGCCTCGCCCACGAGATCAAGAACCCCCTCACCCCCATCCAGCTCTCCGCCGAGCGGCTGCGGCGCAAGTACCTCAAGAGCATGCCGCCCGACGACGCGGAGCTGCTGGACCGCTCCACCCACACCATCGTCCAGCAGGTGGAGGCGCTCAAGGAGATGGTCAACGCCTTCAGCGACTACGCGCGGGCCCCACGCATGCAGCTCGAGCCGGTCGACCTCAACGCCCTGATCCGCGAGGTGCTCGACCTCTACTCCGGCATCGATCTCACCCTCCGCCTGGCCGACGACCTGCCGCAGGTGGAGGCGGACCCCGGACGGCTCCGGCAGGTACTCCACAACCTGGTGAAGAACGCCCTCGAGGCGATGGAGACCGAGCGCCGCAAGCGTCTCGAGATCGGCTCCCGGCGGGTGAAGGAACAGGGCCAGGAGCAGATCGAGGTGACCGTACGCGACTACGGCCCCGGCTTCGAGAACGACCAGGCGGATCACTTCTTCGAACCCTACATGACCACCAAGCCCAAGGGCACCGGCCTCGGCCTGGCGGTGGTCAAGAAGATCGTCGAGGAACACGGCGGCGCCGTGTGGGTGGAAGATGCAGAGCCGGGCGCCCGCATCCACCTGCGCTTCCCTGCCGCCTCCAACAAGCGGATCAACGATCATGAGTGACGCATACATCCTGGTGGTGGACGACGAACCGGACATCCGCAACCTGGTACAGGAGATCCTCGCCGACGAGGGCTACCAGGTGGCGGTGGCGGAGAGCGGCGAGGCCGCCCGCACCGCCCGTCGGGAGCGGCGCCCCGACCTGGTGCTGCTCGACATCTGGATGCCCGATGTGGACGGCATCTCGCTGCTCAAGGAGTGGGCGGAGGGGGACGCGCCCCCCTTCCCGGTGATCATGATGTCGGGCCACGCCACGGTGGAGACGGCGGTGGAGGCGACCCGCCTCGGCGCCTACGACTTCATCGAGAAACCCCTCTCCCTGGCCAAGCTGCTGCTCACCGTGGAGCGCGCCCTGGAAGCGGAGCGGCTCAAGCGGGAGAACCTCGGCCTGCGGCGGCGCATGCACACCCCGGTGGAGCCGATTGGCAAGAGCGCGGTGATGTCCCGTCTGCGGGAGCAGGTGAAGCGCATCGCCGCCCACGACACCTGGGTCCTCATCAGCGGCGAGCCGGGGGTCGGCAAGAAGACCTTCGCCCGCTACCTGCACGGCCTCTCGGCGCGCAAGGAGGGGCCCTTCATCGAGATGGCCGCCGGCTCCATCGCCAGCGGCAATTCCGCCCTGGAGCTGTTCGGCTCCGAGGAGGGCGAGACGATCCACTACGGCCGCCTCGAACAGGCCAACGGCGGCACCCTCTTCCTCGACGAGATCTCCGACATGGATGCCGAGACCCAGACCCGGCTCCTCTCGGCGCTGGAGAACAAGTCATTCCTGCGGGTGGGAGGCAGCCAGCCGGTGCGGGTGGACGTACGGGTGCTGGCCGCCTCCAGCCGCGACATGGAGGAGGAGGTGCGCGAGGGGCGCTTCCGGGAGGACCTCTACTACCGCCTCAACGTGGTGCCCCTCAACATCCCGCCGCTGCGCGAACACCTGGAGGACGTGCCCGAACTGCTCGCCTTCTACGTGGAACAGTTCGTCACCCTCGATCACCTCCCCTACCGCCACTTCACCGTGGCGGCCCAGAACCGGCTGCGCAACTACGACTGGCCCGGCAACATCCGGGAACTCAAGAACCTGGTCCATCGGCTGCTGATCCTCGGCAACGACGAGGAGATCGGCGCCGAAGAGGTGGAGTCGGCCCTCTCCACCAGCCGCCCGCAGCCGCCGGCGAACCGGGTCGAGGAGCTGGAGCACTCCCTCTTCGACCTGCCGCTGCGCGAGGCGCGTGAGCAGTTCGAGCGGGAGTACCTCACCCGCCGCCTCGAGGCGGTGGGTGGCAGCGTCGGCAAGCTGGCCAAGGCAGTGGGCATGGAGCGCACCAACCTCTACCGCAAGCTGCGTTCGCTGGGTATCACGGTGCGGCAGCGGTAGAGAGATCCGCGTATACTTTACGCGCCGCGGGGCAGGCGGGAACCGGTGGTGGGAAGCTCTCCCGGATGCGCCGCAAGGCGGCTTATCCGGCCCACGGGAGACGGGGTGTAACGGGTGGATCTTCCTCCCAACCCCACAGGTACCTGTAGGCCCGATAAGCGCAGCGCATCGGGCAATTCCCGCGAAGCGGGAAAAGGGGGTTCCTGGGGACGCCGGTCCCCCGGCGTCACCCATGGCGGGCGACGCTCCCGCGTCGTGTGGGGTGTGGCCCCACGGCCAGACCCTGCGGGGCGCAGGAGCGCCCCGGCTGATGCGTCACGCCGCGGGAGCGGCGTGACGAGGGAAATGGGGGTGGTACGCCGCATTGGTGCCGCCTGCGGCGCCATTTGCCGGATGCGCCGCGGGGCGGCTTATCCGGCCTACGGGAGACGGGGTGTAACGGGTGGATCTTCCTCCCAACCCCACAGGTACCTGTAGGCCCGATAAGCGCAGCGCATCGGGCAATTCCTGCGAAGCAGGAACAAAGCGCATCGGGCAATTCCCGCGAAGCGGGAAAAGGGGGCCTGGGGACACCGCCCCAGGCCGGAACCCGGCAGAAGAACCGGCTCTCCACCAACGACAGGGGCGACGATGCCATGAAGATCATCATTCTCGGTGCCGGGCAGGTGGGTTCGTCGGTGGCCTGGAACCTCGCATCCGAGGCCAACGACATCACCGTGGTGGACACCAATCCGCGCATCCTCCAGCGGCTCCAGGACCGCCTCGACCTGCGCACGGTGGTCGGTCGCGCCTCCTACCCGGACGTGCTGGAGCGGGCCGGCGCCGAGGATGCGGACATGATCCTCGCCGTCACCAACTCCGACGAGACCAACATGGTCGCCTGCCAGGTGGCCCGCACCCTCTTCCACACCCCCACCAAGATCGCCCGCGTCCGCTCCCACTCCTACCTCAAGCAGGCGGCCAGGCTCTTCTCCCCCGACGTCTTCCCCATCGACGTGATCATCAGCCCCGAGCAGCTCGTCACCAACTACATCGAGCGTCTCATCGAGCATCCGGGCGCCCTCCAGGTACTCGACTTCGCGGGCGGCCGGGTGCGGCTGGTGGCGGTGCGTGCCTACTACGGGGGGCCGCTGGTGGGTCACGAGCTGCGCGCCCTCTCCGAGCACATCCCCTCCATCCAGGCGCGGGTGGCGGCCATCTTCCGGCGCGGCCGCCCCATCCTGCCCGAGGGTCACACGGTGATCGAGGCGGACGACGAAGTCTTCTTCATCGCCGCCCGCGAGAACATCCGCGCCGTGATGAGCGAGCTGCGCCGCCTCGACCAGCCCTTCAAGCGGGTGATGCTGGCCGGTGGCGGCAACATCGGCACCCGCCTGGCGCGCGCCCTGGCCGGCAAGTACCACGTCAAGATCATCGAACAGGACCCGCAGCGGGCCGAGCGCATCTCCGAGGAGCTGGACAAGTGCATCGTCCTCGAGGGCGACGCCTCCGACGAGGAGCTGCTGGTCGAGGAGAACATCGACAGCACCGACGTCTTCTGTGCGCTGACCAACGACGAGGAGGCCAACATCCTCTCCGCCATGCTTGCCAAGCGGCTCGGTGCGCGCAAGGTGATGTCGCTCATCAACCGCGCCTCCTACGTGGACCTGGTGCAGGGCAGCGAGGTGATCGACATCGCCATCTCCCCCCAGCAGGCGACCATCGGCAGCCTCCTCGCCTACGTGCGGCGCGCCGACGTGGCCATCGTCCACTCCCTGCGCCGCGGCGCCGCCGAGGCGATCGAGGCCGTGGCCCACGGCGACCGCCGCACCTCCAGGGTGGTGGGCCGCCCCATCGAGGAGATCAAGCTGCCGCCCGGCACCACCATCGGCGCCATCGTACGCGACGACAAGGTAATCATCGCCCACCACGACACCGTCATCGAACCCGAGGATCACGTCATCCTCTTCCTCATCGACAAGCGGCGTGTCCGCGAGGTGGAGAAGCTCTTCCAGCCCGCAGCCTTCTATCTCAAATAGACCATGCACCTGCGCGCCATCCAGACCATCGTCGGCATCCTGCTGATGCTCTTCAGCACCACCATGCTGCCTCCCGCGCTGGTAGCCCTCTGGTACGGCGACGGCAGTCCCGCCCCCTTCCTCATCGGTTTCGGCTGGACCTTCGCCACCGGGGCCGTGCTCTGGCTCACCTCCGACCGCAAGCGGGCCGAGCTGCGGCTGCGCGACGGCTTCCTGGTGGTGGTCCTCTTCTGGACGGTGCTGGGGACCTTCGGCGCCCTCCCCCTGCTGCTGGAGGAGCGCCCCTCCATCTCCTTCACCGACGCGGTGTTCGAGTCCTTCTCCGGCCTCACCACCACCGGCGCCACGGTACTCACCGGCATCGACGACCTCCCCCGCTCCATCCTCTGGTATCGACAGCAGCTCCAGTGGCTGGGCGGCATGGGGATCATCGTCCTGGCAGTCGCAGTGCTGCCGATGCTGGGCGTCGGCGGCATGCAGCTCTACCGGGCCGAGACACCGGGCCCCATGAAGGACACCAAGCTCACCCCGCGCATCACCGAGACGGCCAAGTACCTCTGGTACATCTATCTGGGACTCACGGTGAGCTGCACCCTGGCCTATCTGCTGGTGGGCATGGAACCCTTCGACGCCATCGGTCACGCCTTCTCCACCGTGGCGATCGGCGGCTTCTCCACCCACGACGCCAGCATCGGATATTTCGAGAGCCCGCTCATCGAGATGGTGGCGGTGATCTTCATGCTCATCTCCGGCATCAACTTCGCGCTCCACTTCGTGGCCTGGCGGCGGCGCACCCTCGCTCCCTACTGGTTCGATCCGGAGGTGCGCGCATACCTCGCCATCCTCGCCGTCAGCGCCACCCTCACCTCCAGCTATCTCTACTTCTCGGGCACCCTGCCCGAGGTGGGCGCGGCCATTCACCACGGCGTCTTCCAGACCGTCTCCATGGGCACCACCACCGGTTTCACCACCACCGACTACTTCACCTGGCCCGGTTTCCTGCCGGTGCTGCTGGTCTTCATCAGTTTCATCGGCAGCTGCGCCGGCTCCACCGGCGGTGGTCTCAAGGTGATCCGCTTCCTGCTCCTCATCAAGCAGGGCACCCGCGAGATCCTGCGCCTGATCCATCCCAACGCCCGTCTCCCCATCAAGGTGGGAGGAAAGGCGATGTCGTCGCAGGTGGTGGATGCAGTGTGGGGCTTCTTCGCCAGCTACGTGGCGCTCTTCAGTCTGCTGCTTCTGGCGCTGATGGCCACCGGCCTCGACCAGGTGACCGCCTTCTCCGCCGTGGCCGCCTGCATGAACAACCTGGGCCCCGGCCTGGGGGACGTGGGTTCCCACTACGCCGACGTCTCCGCCACCGCCAAGTGGCTCCTGATCTTCGCCATGCTCATGGGCCGCCTGGAGATCTTCACCCTGCTGGTGGTCCTCTCCCCCGGCTTCTGGCGGCGGTGAGGCCACCCGGAACCCCCGAGACCGGGATCGCCGAGCATTGTTCCTGCTTCGCAGGAATTGCCCGATGCGCTGCGCTTATCGGGCCTACAGGTACCTGCGGAGTTGGGAGGTAAAGCCAGCCGTTACATTCCCCTTTCCCGTAGGCCGGATAAGCCGCCTTGCGGCGCATCCGGCAAATGCCGCCGCAGGCGGCACGAATGTGGCGCGGGATTCGCGCGACGCAGGAGCATCGCCTGCCGCCGGGGCGACGCCAGGGGAGCGGTGTCACCAGGAAGCGGGAATTGCCCGATGCGCTCCGTTCCCGCTGCGCGGGAATTGCCCGATGCGCTGCGCTTATCGGGCCTACAGGTACCTGTGGGGTTGGGAGGAAGATCCGGCCGTTACATCCCCGTTTCCCGTAGGCCGGATAAGCCGCCTTGCGGCGCATCCGGCA
>JALTLT010000469.1 GCA_027001815.1 Gammaproteobacteria bacterium
CCGCGAAGAGGGCCGGTCCGTTCCCTCCCGACGGGTCACACACTTCGAGAGATTGAGGAGAATGATTGTCATGAAGATGCTCAATATCGCTTTTCTGGTCACCACTGTCGCGCTCATGAACCCGGCCAGCGCCGGTTCCGGGAAGAGTTCCCCCACATCGATCGCCGGCGCCACGACCGTCGACGTCACCCAGGCCAAAAAGCTCTTCGACGAGGGGGTGCTGTTCGTCGACGTGCGCAAGGACAAGGACTGGAACGCCGGCCGCATCCCCGACGCGGTCCACCTGGACGTCAAGAAGGTGCTGAGCGAGGAGACCTTGCTCGCCGAGGTCAAGAAGAACGAGCCCGTCGTCTTCTACTGCAACGGCCATAGCTGCATGCGCAGCTCCAAGGCCACCGCCAAGGCGGTGGAGTGGGGCTGGAAGAAGGTCTACTACTTCCGCGACGGCTTCCCCGCCTGGAAGGGCGCCGGTCTACCCACTGAATGAGGGGACCTGCCCCCGGTCGGGAGGTGACTTATGAATCTCAAGATGCGAATCACCCTGGCCGCCATCGGCACGACGCTGGTGGTCGGCTCGTTACTGGTGGTCTCCAGCAACATCACCACCTCACGCATGGCGGCCCACACCAATCAGGTGCTGGTGACGGGCAAGCAGGCGTTGTGGGACTCCCTGGTCTTCAATGCCCTTTCCGCCCTCGAAGAGGGGGGCAAGGCGCTGGCACGGGACCGGTCGACCAAGAAGGCACTGGCGAAGGGGGATCGGAAGACGCTGGCCGAGAACGCGCAGACCACCTTCAACCTGCTCTCTTCCTCCGATGTCCTCGACCGGCTGGTGATCTTCGATGCCGGTGGCAACGTGCAGTTCCAGGCCCCGGAGGGTACCTTCGCCAGCGACGGAGCACTGGTCGGCGAGACCCTCGCCAGCGGCAAGGTGGCTCGCGGTCTGCAGGTGATCGGGGAGCGTCCCATGCTCGGCGTGGCCTATCCGCTCACCAAGCGCGGCAAGCTGATCGGGGTGGCCCTCTACCTCAAGGAGGTGGGCGAACTCCTCACCGCCTTCGCCAAGGGCGACGGCTCCATGGCGGCTATCCTCGATCTCAAGGGCCGCCCCTTCGCCGCCAGCCACGAAGGGGGACTGGGCTCCTTGCTGGATGGGGTGCAACGGGACGATCGGCCGGGTGTGACCGTGGTGCCCCGTGGAGACCTCCGTTTCAGTCGCGTGAGCCTGCCTCTCCGCACGGTCGATGGCGGTCCGGCCGGACTCCTCGTCGCTGCCTCCGACATCACCGCCCTCCACAACCAGCGGATGCGTACGGCCTTCGCCGGCTACGGGGTCACCGCCCTGGTGATCGCGCTGGCCGTGATGCTGTTGCTCTGGTATCTGCGCCGCTCCTTCCAGCCCCTCGACGGCGTCGCCGAGCGGTTGTCGGCGATCGCCGCCGGTGACCTGGGAGGCTCCCTCGAGGTGACCTCGAGGGACGAGATCGGCCATCTCCAGGCGGCCGCCCGTGATCTCTCCGAGCAGCTCCAGAGGATGATCGGCGGGATCCAGGACGCCACCCGCCAGCTCCACACCTCCGGCGACCGGCTTGCGGAGATCGCCAGCCGCACCCGCGGCGGCATGGACCACCAGCAGGGTCGTCTCGACCAGGTGGTGACCGCCATGAACCAGATGTCCGCCACCGTCAACGAAGTGGCCCGCAACGCCTCGGACGCGGCCACCGCCGCCGGAGAGGCCGAGGAGGAGGCCCAGGTGGGAGGAAAGGCGCTCGCCGAGACCACCTCCGCCATCCGCAGCCTGGCCGAGGAGGTGGGAAGGGCGGCCGACGTGATCCAGCAGGTGCAGCACAACAGCGACGAGATCGGCGGCATCCTCGACGTGATCCGCGGCATCGCCGAACAGACCAACCTGCTGGCCCTCAACGCCGCCATCGAGGCAGCCCGGGCCGGGGAGCAGGGTCGCGGTTTCGCGGTGGTGGCCGACGAGGTGCGGGTACTGGCCGGACGGACCCAGCAGTCCACCGAGGAGATCCAGCAGATGATCGAGAAGCTGCAGGGAGGGACCCGGCAGGCGGTGGAGGTGATGGCGTCGAGTCGCCAGCGGGCGGGCGCCACCATGGAGCGGGCGACGAGGGCGGAGGAGGCGATCGGCGGCATCACCCGCGCGGTGGCCACCATCAGCCAGATGAACGGCCAGATCGCCGTCGCCGCCGGAGAGCAGAGCCAGGTGGCCGAGGAGATCAACCGCAACATCATCGAGATCAACC
>JALTLT010000470.1 GCA_027001815.1 Gammaproteobacteria bacterium
CGCAGGAGCAAATCGATGCCACCATCCCCATCCCTCTTCATCACCGGTATCAGCTCCGGATTCGGCCGCGGCCTCGCCGCCTGGGGCGTGGACCAGGGATGGGAGGTGTTCGGCTGCAGCCGAAGACCCTGCGACCTGCCGCAGGTACACCAGGTGCGGTGCGACCTCACCGACCATCGCGCCGTGCCCGACGCCCTGGAAGGGTTGCTGGGGACCCTGTCACGGCTCGACCTGGTGATCCTCAATGCCGGCATGCTCGGCCGCATCCAGGCACTCGCCGAGACACCACTGGATGAGGCGAAGGCGGTAATGGAGGTCAACCTGTGGGCCAACAAGAGCGTGATGGACTGGCTGCACCATTGGGGAGGTCTCGTCGGACAGGTGGTGATGATCTCCTCCGGCGCCTCGGTGCTGGGCAACAAGGGTTGGGGCGGCTACGCCCTCTCCAAGGCAGCCCTCAACATGCTCGCCCGCCTCTACGCCCACGAGTTCCCGGAGACCCACATCAGCGCCATCGCCCCCGGCATCATCGACACCCCCATGATGGACCACCTCTGCGTGGAGGCGGACGCCGAGACCTTCCCCGCCCTCAAGCGCCTCCGGGCGGCACGCGGCACGGAGGCGATGCCCGGCCCGCGGGAGGCGGCCCGTACCCTCTTCGAGGCCCTCCCGGAGATCCGCCGGCGACCCAGTGGCAGCTTCATCGATCTGCGGGAGATCGCCGACCCGGAGGCCTATCGCAACCTCTACGACCGACCGCCCCGCCCCTGACCCCCCGCCTCCATCGGGTCACGACGCGACCTCTACCGGCGATGGCGGGCCAGACCGGAAGGCCCCTGCCCGCGGCCGACGGAGAACAACCCGCTCTATCCGGGCGGACGATTGCGCCGCTGGGCGTGGGCGAGCAGTTTCTGCGAGTACTCGCGGATCGAGTGGTCACTCACCACCGACTTGCCCCGCGTGGCGATGAAGCGCAGGAGGACCCGTTGGGCACGCCAGAAGATGTTGGGGCTCTTCTTCACCTCCAGGTCGCGGAAGGCGATACCCTGGTCGTCCGGCACGTTCCTGGGCGCGGAGAGAAACACCAGATTGCCGTGGTGGGTGTAGCCGGCGAAGGTACGACGCAACCACTCGGAGAACCAGCGGGTGCCGTTGAGGGGGACGAGCCGGATCAGGGTCAGCAGGATCGAGAAGCCGTGTCCGAAAGGGACGCGTGCCACGCCGTCCCCGGCATTGACCACCCGATAGACCGGTGTCTTGATCGGCCGGAAGAAGTCGTCGTCCCCCACCCGCGGACAGCCGAAGGTGTAGGTGGCCCCCGTGGAATCGGAGGCGAGATAGCGGGTCGCCACCAGCGCCAGGGCTCCGCCGAGGGAGTGGCCGGTGATATAGAGGGGCAGTTCCCCCGCGCCGTGTCTCTCCAGCGCCTCACGGATCTTCTCTTCCACCGGCTCGAACGCCTCGAGAAAACCGCGGTGGGCCCGGCCACCCTTATCGGCCGGTACCAGGTCCGCCTTGATGTCGGTGAAGACATCCCCCAGCCGCGGCTGGGTGCCGCGGAAGGCGAGCACCAGAAATCCCTTGCCCGCCCCGTCGAGGCAGAGCCGCGCCATAAGCGCCTCCGTACCCTCCTCGACGAAAGCCTCGAGGAGTTCGAAGCCTCCCCTGCGCAGCGCCTCTTCCACCGGACTGGTATCGGCCAGACCCGCCTTCAGCGCCTTCGAGACCAGGGCACCCACCGCATCGGGCTCCTCCCCCCTCTTCACCGCCGCGATGATCTCCTTCAACAGGCAGTCGACGCTCATCTCCGGGGGAAGCGGATCATAGACCAGCCGCGAGATCTCGGCCATGATCCAGGCCATGCGATCGGAATAGGCCGCGCGAAGAATCGGCGGCGCCTGAGCCAGCGCCCGGTCCGAGAAGTAGTCGTTCATGACATCGCCCTCCCCTCCTGGATCCCTCGCGGGGATGTTGCGCCAGGGCGGCATCGGCGCTCGGGATTCGGTCCATGTTCATCAAGGGGCTGAAATCGAGACAAGGAGCCCGGGAACCGTTCATGCCCGTCCGGAACCGGCCCACTCGAAGCCAAAAGGCTCTTCACCAACCATTTCCATATCCAGAGAGTAGCATTCGTCCGACAGGATGTTGAAAAAGGCCGTGCTGGCAGCCGTCGGGCTTCTGGCAGGATGTTGAAAAAGGCCAGGACGGCCTTTTTCAACATCCTGCTAAATGGGCCAGTAAATCTTTTTCAGCGGCACAAGTTG
>JALTLT010000471.1 GCA_027001815.1 Gammaproteobacteria bacterium
GACTTGCTCTCTTCCTCGTCGACGGCCTCCTCGCCTGCCGGGAGGAGATCGGAGTCCACCTCGGGGGGCGGGGCCTCCTCCTCCGCGGAGGAGACGGCGGCCGGGCCATCGACCACGCCCTCCTGCTCCTCGGCGGGGGGGGGCGCGGAGGGCACGGGCTGGAGACCCTCCAGCCGCACCAGGCTCTCCTCGCTGAAATCGAGGATCGAGTCCCGATCGGCACGCCTTTCGGCGATCGCCTCCAGATAGTACTCGATGCCCGCAATGGCATCGGCGAGATTGTCCAGCGTCTCCTGGTCGGGCTGGACACGACGGGAAATCAGTTCGTCACGGATGTAGCCGGCCACACGGGAGAACAGGCCGGCCGCACGATCCATGGAGAGGAGACGCATCGCGCCGGCGGTACGGTCGAAGAGTCCGGGCACTTCGGCCAGCAGGCGGTGGTCCCAGGGAGAGTCGATGAAGGCGACGATGGCATCCTTGGCATTGGCGATATCGATCCCCATCTCCTTGAGGGCAACGCTCACCACGGTCTCGAACTCCGCATCGCTCACCGCGGCATCGGCGATCTCCTCCACCTCTTCCGCCGTCTCGTCGCTCGCCGCGGAAGGCGCGAGATGGTTGCGCATCAGCCCTTCCAGCGAGGACTCGACGAACAACAGCGCTCCCGCCACCTCCATCAGCATCGCCTCGCTGGGTTCGGTCTGGCCGCTGAGAAGATCGTCGAGGATCTTCTGCTGTTCCAGCACCACCCGCCGCGGCGCTCCCATGCCCAGCATGCCGAGGGTATCGGCGATCTTGCGCAGGACGTTGATCTGCATCTGCAGCCCTTCGCCGTTGCGCTCCTCGCTGCGGAGATAAAGATCGAGCGCGTCCTTGACGTGATTGAGTTCCTCGCGGATCGCCTCGGAGACGGTCTCGAGCAGTTCTGCATTGGGTCCACCGAGGTGAGCGCGGGCCGTGGCGACCTCCTCTTCCGTCGGCAGGGCGCCGGCCAGGTTGAAGGCCTCCTTGACCGCGCTCACCCGCTCGCCGGAGGAGCTGGAGCGGGCCACGTAGTAGAGCAGGTTCTTGAGCAGATCGACGGAGGGCGCCTCGGCCAGTGCCTCCTCGCCATGATCGACCAGCCGCTTGATCTCGCGATCGAGCTGGCCGAGCAGCAGCTTGAGGGCGACACTCGCCTTGAGACCACCATCGAGCAGCGCCTCGACCACACCACCCGCCACCCACCAGAGACGCACCACGTTCTCCTCGGAAGAGGCGGCCTCCAACTTGGCGAGGATGGTCCTCAGCCGGGCCAGAGACTCCCGGGGCTGTTGATCCCGATACCAGCCGAGCAGCCCCACCTGGTAGTGGGGACGCAGCTTGCGCGCCCTGGCCTGCAGGAGGTCCTTTCTGGTGTCGGCGGGTTCCTCTTCGGCGACCGGCGCCACGGCGATGTGGGCCGCGCTCTCGAGGTCGGGAGCGAACAGGGCGTTCTCGGAGAGGAGCTTCTCGCCGCGTGCGGCGCGAAGGTCGTTGAGGAGAGGCAGGAGGATCAGCGGGTCGTCCTTGAGGCCCGACTGGATCCGTTCGAGATAGTCGGGGAGCTGGAGGATGGCCCGCATCAGCACCTCGAAGTGCTCCTCCTGGGGCGCCACCGAGCGATCGAGCAGCCCCCGTGTCAGCAGCTCCATCTCTTCCGCCAGCAGCGCCGCTCCGTAGAGCTCCACCATCTGCAGGGTACCGTACACCTGGTGGATGTAGGTCAGGCAGAAACGGAGCAACGTCTCGTCGTGAGGGTTCTCGACGTACTCCTCGAGGGAGTGGCGCGCCTGCTTGAGCGTCTCGTCGATCTCCTGGCGAACCCAGTTCAGGGTGCTGTATCCGATATCTTTTTCCATAGCTTCCCGAGATCTCTACGTCGTCCTTCCCTGGGGAGGGAGCCGACGATATGCCAGCACGCCGTCCCACCGCACCCGTTCCATGCGGGGATGGTTCCAGCCCACCACGTCACCGGAGCCGAGGATCAGCAAGCCCCCCGGCAACAGATATTCCACGAGGCCATCCAGGAGCATCTTTCTCCGTTCGCGCTGGAAATAGATGAGCACATTCTGGCAATAGATCACGTCCATCGGTCCAAGCGGATGGCGGGCATGGTCGAAAATGTTCATCTGGGCGAAACAGACGCGCCTGCGGAGCGACTCCACGACCCGGAAGCGGCCATCCTCCAGGGGCGCGAAATAGTGGCGGAGCAGTCGATCGTCCAGTTC
>JALTLT010000472.1 GCA_027001815.1 Gammaproteobacteria bacterium
CGCAGGGCCACCTCGGGGAGCGTGGGGAGGGTGAGGCGATTGCGTTCGAGATCGTCGAGGATCTCTTCCATGAATTGCTGTTCTGTGGTTTCCATCCTGGTCCTCTTCGGGTTGTGGTTGGCCGGCGTGCCTCGCCTCCCCCTCTTTGCTAGCAGGCTGTTGAAAAACCCCGTTTTTCGGCAGCCTGTGGCGCGGTGCAGGGATGCGCCGCCGTTTTCGATGACGACAAGTCATTGAAAACGTGAGGAAGCCGGAAATCGCATTTTCGGCTTCCGGAGTTGAAAAAGGCCAGGACGGCCTTTTTCAACATCCTGCTAGGACCCGCCCGCCGTCTCCTCCCTCTGCTCCGTCTCCGGAGCGGGATAGGGCAGTTCGAGGAACTGCAGACGAGGGCCGTTCTCCTCCCAGAGAAAGACCTCGCCACGTTCCCGGCTGGCGATCTCCACCACCGCCAGCACTTCATAACCGCCGTCGGGCCCGGGCTGGGCGTCCACGATCCGGCCGGCCCCCTGGCCGCTGCCGGAACCGGGTGCGACGAGCGGGTCGTTGGGGCGGGGTGCCCGCTCCGCGTCCACGTGGGCACGGTACATGCGCCGCTTGAGCTTGCCCAGGTACTGCATCCGGGCCACCACCTCCTGGCCGGTGTAGCACCCCTTGCGGAAACTGACGCCGCCCACCTGGGGATAGTTGACCATCTGTGGCACGAAGGCCTCGACGGTCTCGGGATAGATAGTCGGCAGGCCGGCGAAAATCTCCAGCAGTTTCCAGGCGGGGGTGCCGACGGGAGCGCAATAGACGTCCAGCGCCTCCCAGTGGCGCTTCATCGGCTCCAGCTCGCCATAGATCTCGAAACGGGGATGGAGACCGGCCACCCGGACTACCGTCACCTGGTCGGTGGTGATCACGTCGTCCACCCCGACCGGTTCCGGGAGACCGGCCCGGGCCAGCTCCTCCTCCGCTTTCGGCCCCGACAGGCCGATCCGGACGAAGGCATCGCTGGCGTCCTCGAGGGTGACCTTGGACATGAGTACGAACATCCGCAGCCGTTTCAGGGTGGGATCGACCAGTTCATGGGGGAGGCGCAGGTACCAGGTCTCCCCGCGCCGGAAGATGCGGAAATTGGCCAGCAGCCGCCCCTTGGGACTGCAGATGCCGGATAGCTGACTGCGCGCCTCGCTCACCTCGCGGACGTCGTTGGTGAACTGGCCCTGCATGAAGGTCTCGGCGTCGGCCCCATGGACCTCGATCAGTCCATACCAGGAGAGGTCTGCGATCACGTCGCCGGCCACGCAGACGCGGCGTTCCCGTTCCGGGTTGCCGAAGCTCTCCACCACCTCTTCGTTCCATTCCGCGCCGCGGTTGGTCAGGAATTCCTTCCACTCGGGTTTCATGATGGCTCTTTCCGTTGGTTGAGGGGGCGGATGCGGATCCCGCCCCCGTCGTGGATTCGATCGGATGCCGCTGTCGGACCGACCAGGGTAAGGATCGTCACCCAGGGCCTGCGTGGACCATGGGGGAGATGGCCAGTCGCTGAGCGCCCGGAGGGGAGCGGCGGACGGCCTGTTGCGCTCGCGGCCTCCGGTTCTCCATGATAGTCAATGGCCCAGGCCTTGTCAGCCGGCCGGCACGCCTGCAGGCCCGGTGGGCCCGATAACAGGCGGTTGAAAAACACCGTTTTTCGGCAGCCTGTGCCACGGTG
Source organism: Gammaproteobacteria bacterium (assembly GCA_027001815.1). Taxonomy (GTDB): domain Bacteria; phylum Pseudomonadota; class Gammaproteobacteria; order JALTLT01; family JALTLT01; genus JALTLT01. The sequence goes on from JALTLT010000472.1 coordinate 1,700, forward strand.
CATGGATGCACCGCCGTTGTGAGGAAGCCGGAGATCGCATTTTCGGCTTCCGGCGTTGAAAAAGGCCAGGACGGCCTTTTTCAACATCCTGACACGCGAAGCGCTCCGGGCGATTCCCGTGCAGCGGGAACCGCACATTGGCCGATCCCGGCAGGGCGGCAACCGGCGGCCGGAGAAACCACCTTGTATGTGTCCCGACCACCATCTAAGCTTGGCATAACCGACGAGAAGACGCGGTCACGACACCCAGAGGAGATCAACCATCCGATGCCCATGACCCCCGTGGCCCGACCCCGCTTTCTCAACCTGCTCCAGATCCGTTTCCCCGTCCCCGCGGTGATCTCCATCATGCACCGCGCCAGCGGTGCCGCCCTGCTCCTCTCGATCCCCCTGATGTTGTGGTTGCTGGACCGCTCGCTGGAGAGCGAGTCCGGCTTCCATGAGGTGCTCTCCCTGCTGGGATCGCCTGGAGGAAGAGTCCTCCTCTTCCTGCTGTTGTGGGCCCTCTCCCATCATCTGCTGGCCGGTATCCGTTACCTGCTCATCGATGTGGAGGTAGGGGTGGAGAAGAGCGCCGCGCGGCGTTCCGCCTGGCTGGTGGCCTTCGGCGCCCCGCTTCTGGCCCTGCTGCTGACCGGGGCTCTCACATGACCCGGCGGGCGCAAGGCCTCAACGGCTGGCTGCTGCAGCGCCTGAGCGCCGCCTGGCTCGGGCTCTACGCCATCTTCTTCCTCGCCCTCCTGCTGGTCTCGCCGCCGCCGGATCATGCCGCCTGGAGGGGCTGGATGGCCGAGCCTCCGATGGCCGTCGCCACCCTCGTCACGCTGCTGCTGCTGCTGGTGCACGCCTGGATCGGCGGGCGGGACATCATCCAGGACTATCTCCATCCGCTGGCCGCACGGGGGGTGGCCCTCTCGCTGCTGGGGCTGGCGCTGCTCGCCTGCGGCGCCTGGGCGCTGCTGATCGTGGTGGGGGTGGCCACATGAATGTCGAGCGGAGGAAGTTCGATGCCCTGATCATCGGTGCCGGCGGGGGTGGCCTGCGGGCGGCCCTGCAACTGGCACGTGCCGATGCCCAGGTGGCGGTGGTCTCCAAGGTCTTTCCCACCCGCTCCCATACGGTGGCCGCCCAGGGGGGGGTCAATGCCGCGCTGGCCAATGTGTTGCCCGACAACTGGCACTGGCACATGTTCGACACGGTGAAGGGGAGCGACTACCTGGGGGATCAGGATGCCATCGAGTACATGTGCCGGGCCGCTCCCAAGGCGGTCTACGAGCTGGAGCATGCGGGGGTCCCCTTCTCCCGGCTGGAGAACGGCCGGATCTATCAGCGCGCCTTCGGTGGCCAGAGCCAGGACTTCGGCGGCGAGCAGGCGGCCCGTACCTGTGCCGCCGCCGACCGGACCGGCCACGCCATCCTCCACACCCTCTATCAGCAGAACATCCGTGCCCGCACCCATTTCTTCGACGAGTACTTCGCCATCGACCTGATCCGGGATCGGGAGGGGTATGTGCTGGGGGCCCTGGTGATGTCCATCGAGAGCGGCGAGTGCCTCCTCATCGAGGCCAAGGCGACCCTCATCGCCACCGGCGGCGCCGGCCAGCTCTTCCGCACCTGCACCAATGCCCTGATCAACACCGGCGACGGCATCGCCATGGCGATGCGTGCGGGAGTGCCGGCCCAGGACATGGAGTTCTTCCAGTTCCACCCCACCGGTATCGCCGGCAAGGGGATGTTGATCACGGAGGGGGCACGGGGAGAGGGGGGCTACCTGATCAACCGCGAGGGCGAGCGATTCATGGAGCGCTACGCCCCCCACGCCCGGGATCTCGCCAGTCGGGACGTGGTGGCCCGGGCGATCGCCACCGAGGTGCGCGAGGGACGCGGCTGTGGCCCGGAGGGGGACCACGTGCTGTTGAAGGTGGACCACCTGGGCGAGGAGGTGGTGGCCAAGCGCCTGCCCGGCATCCGCGAGCTGGCGCTCACCTTCCTGCACATCGATCCGGCGAAGGAGCCGATCCCGGTCTACCCGACCGCCCACTACACCATGGGCGGTATCCCCACCAACCGTTTCGGCCAGGTGGTGGCCCCGGTACGCCACGGCCCGGAGGAGCCGGTGCCCGGTCTCTACGCCGCCGGCGAATGTGCCTGTGTCTCGGTCCACGGGGCCAACCGGCTCGGCGGCAACTCGCTGCTCGACATCATCGTCTTCGGCCGCGCGGCGGCCAGGCACATCGTCGGTTTCCTGCAGGAGAACCGTTATCACCGTCCTCTCGAACGTGAATCGGTGGAACGGGCCCTGGAGCACCGTGCCCGCTGGGACCGGAAGGGCAAGGGCGAGCCGGTGGCGGAGATCCGGCGGGAGCTGCGCAAGGTGATGGAGGAGCACTGTGGGGTGTTCCGCGACCAGCAGGTGTTGAGCGAGGGTCTGGACAAGGTGAAGGCGCTGGCCGAGCGGCTGCAGGAGGCGGTGATCAGCGACCACAGCCGGATCTTCAACACCGCCCGGGTGGAGGCGATGGAGACCGAGAACCTGATGGATCTGGCCCTGGCGACGGTCACCTCGGCACTGGCCCGTACCGAGAGTCGCGGGGCCCACAGCCGCATCGACTTCCCCGAGCGCGACGACGAGAACTGGATGAAACACACCCTCTGCTTCGCCGACGGCCGGCTCGACTACAAGCCGGTGCGTACGCGGCCGCTCACCGTCGACCCCTTCCCGCCGAAACCGCGTGTCTACTGAACCGGAAGCGACCATGCCGATGCGCTTTTCCATCTACCGTTACGACCCCGATCGCGATGCCAGGCCGCACATGCAGGAGTACGAGCTGGCGGAGGTGCGGCCCGGCATGATGCTGCTGGAGGCGCTCATCGAGCTGAAACGGCAGGACGAGAGCCTCGGCTTCCGTCGCTCCTGTCAGGAGGGGGTGTGCGGTTCCGATGCCATGAACATCAACGGTCGCAACGGCCTGGCCTGCATCACGCCCCTAAAGGATCTGAAGGAGCCGGTCACCCTGCGGCCGTTGCCGGGGATGCCGGTGATCCGTGACCTGATCGTCGACATGGAGCCCTTCTACCGCCAGTATCGGGCGGTGAAGCCGTGGCTGACGGGAGAGACCCCGGAGGTGGAGCGGGAGCAGTTGCAGAGCCCGGAAGAGCGTGAGCGGCTGGATGGCCTCTACGAGTGCATTCTCTGCGCCTGCTGCTCCACCTCCTGCCCCTCGTTCTGGTGGAACCCGGAGCGCTTTCTGGGGCCTGCGGCCCTGCTTCAGGCATGGCGGTTCCTCGCCGACAGCCGCGATCAGGCCACCGACCAGCGCCTTTCGCTGCTGGAGGGCAACTACAGGCTGTTCCGCTGCCACACCATCATGAACTGTGTGGAGGTGTGCCCCAAGGGGCTCAATCCGACCCGGGCGATCGGCCGCATCAAGGCCCTGATGGTGAAGAAGAGTGTCTGAGAGGGGTGTTCAGCCACCGGCCATGGCGGCCGATAGGGGGGAGGAGCGGCGACGGATCGCCTGGCGCTGTCGCCGCGGGATGCTGGAGCTGGACCTGCTGTTGCAAGGTTTTCTCCGGCGGGGCTATGATGACCTCACGGCAGAGGAACGGGAGAGCTTCCTGACCCTGCTGGAGTTTCCCGACAATCCGCTGCTGGAAGTGCTGATGGGCCGCCAGGAGGCGGTCGAACCGGAGATCGCCCGTGTCGTCCGAAAGATCCGATCCGCCGCTGCGGCTTGAGCCGCGCGCCTCGCGCATTCTCGCCCTGCTGCTGCTGCTGGTCCACGGTGCGGCGATGGTGGCGGTCGCCCCACTCGATCTCCAGCCCTGGTTCAAGGCCCTGCTGGTCTCCGGGGTGGTGATGAACCTCTACATCCAGTTCAATACCCATGTGCTGGGGCGGAGTGCCCGCTCCATCCTGCTTCTTGTCTGGGAACCGGAGGGAGACTGGACCCTCATCTCCGCGGCCGGGGAGGAGTTCAAGGCACGCCTCCTGGACAGCAGTTACCTCCTTCCCCGCATCCAGGTACTCAATTTCCGTACCGAGCACCATGGCCGACGAAGCTTCTTCGTCATGCCCGACTCCCTTCCCCCTTCGGTGCAGCACCGCCTCATGCTGCGCCTCCGCCTCGAAGGCAGCGGCCGCTGAACGCAATTTTCGGGCTGGCAGCCTGTCGGACTTTGACAGGCGGTCAGGTTCTGGTGCTTTCCGCGGGGCGGAGTGACCTTCAGCTTGAAGTCCGACAGGCTGCCAGCCCGCCCTCCATCCCCGGGTCCGGACGAGCGGTTCATTCCATATCGGGACGGTACTCTCCACGGCGTGCGGCGCCGTTGAGACGTGCCCGCTTCAGCAGTGCGTGACGTGCCGCCTCCACCTTCTCCGGACGGCCGCCCCAGGCGGCCATGGCCGGCTGCTGGAGGGCGCGGGCATAGGAGAAGGAGAGCTCCCAGGGCTGGCCGGGAAAGAGGGCGTTCATCGCATTGAGATTGGCGGTCGCCTCTTCCGGTGTCTGCCCCCCGGAGAGGAAGTTGACCGAGGGGACCGCCGCCGGGACCGTTCTGCGCAGGGCGCGTACGGTGTACTCCGCCACCTCCTCCGGGGTGGCCCGGTTCGGGTGCTGCTTGCCCGGCGTCACCATGCTCGGTTTGAGCAGGGTGTACTCGAGGATGACGCCGTGGCGATGCAGCGCGTGATAGACCGCGTGCTGGACCGCCTGGATCACCTCGAAGGCACGCTCGATGGAGTGGTCCCCGTCGATCAGCACCTCCGGCTCGACGATGGGGACGAACCCCCGTGCCTGGCAGATGGAGGCGTAGCGGGCCAGCACTTCGGCATTGGCCTCGATCCCCAGTGGGGTCGGATTGTGCCCGCTGATGGGATAGACCTCGCGCCACTTGGCGAAGCGGGCGCCCTTTTCACGATACCCCTCCAGTCGTTCGGCGAGGAAGTCGAGTCCCTGGGTGATCATGTCGCCGGGAGCCCCCGGCAGGGGGATCTTGCCCCGGTCCACCTTGATGCCCGGGACGATCCCTTGCACCTCCGCCAGGCGGGGAAGCGGGGTTCCGGAGGCGTCGGTCTGGTCGAGGGTCTCTTCGAAGAGGATCACGCCGCTGATGTATTCGCCGAGACCGGGGGTGCCGAGCAGAAGCTCCCGCCAGGCCCTTCGCGTCTCTTCGGTGGATTCCACACCGATCGCCTTGAAACGCTTGGTGATGGTGGGCAGGCTCTCGTCGGCGGCAAGGATACCCTTGCCGGTCTGGACCAGATCGTCGATGGTCTTCTGGAGGGTCTGGGTGTCGGTCATCGCTGCTCTCCCTGTCGTGGGGGGCCCTCTGTGCGCCGGATCCCGCAAGGGGCGGCCGAGAGGGAGACTGAGATGGGTCGTTCCGCCGGTGGCGGGCTGCGTCCATGGACTGGAAATGGGGGCGTGCAAGGGGGAATGCAACCGATCCGGACGATGCCCTCCGGGATTCAGGGGGACGAAGCGGGAGAGTCAGTCGCGAAGCGGCTCCGGCAATCCGTCGGGCCAGATGGCGGAATCGCCGCGGCATTGGTAGCGGCGGCAGCGCAGGGGACGTTTCTCCCAGATGGTGCAGGCGTGGCTCTGCCGATCCATGTGGGGGCAGTAACCGTCCTCGTCGCGGGCGATGAAATAGGGGCGTCGGGGGTTGTGGAGGATCTCACCCTTCGCCACTTCCTCCCGGGTGAGGGCGAAGATGAGGGTACAGCATCTGGCCTTGCACCAGGGGATGAAGCGGGCACAATCCATCTCGGCATCGGGCACGTCCTCCTCTTCGTCGCCATAGACCGCGGCCATGCCCAGTTCGATCATCCGTTCCATGATCTGCACCAGACGTCGTCGCTGATCCGGAGTCATCGCCTGCCACTCCGGGTCGTCGGCCATTTCGCGATCGAGGTCGCTGAAATCGTCGCTCATGGGTGTGACTCCTTGACGGACGGGGTCGCCGCGGCGCGCCCGGCGGACGAGGCGTCTGCCGGAGGAGGTCAGAGGATGAAGGTGGAGGGCGCCGTTCCGGAGATCCGCGACTCCAGGTAGTTGAGCTTGCCCTTCCAGACCGCCACCGTGTCGGGAACGCCGAGAAGATAGCCCTGCCCGATGTCCATGTCGAGTTCGCGCAGCTTGTCCACCTGGGCCACCGTCTCGATCACCTCCACCACGGTCTCCAGGTTCAGCTCCCGGGCCATCTGCTGGGTGATGTGCATGATGCGTTCACTGGCCAGGCTGGTGGTGATGTTCCGTGTCAGGGATCCGTCCAGCTTCAGGTAGCGGATGCTTCCCTCCAGGGCCAGCTCGATCACCGTCTGCAGGGTGGAGTAGCCGGTACCGAAGTCGTCAATGGCGAAGTGGAGGCCGTGATCGCGGTGGAGTTCGCTGATCAGTCCGATGCGTTCCAGCAGCATCTGTTCGGTCAGCTCGACGACCACCTCGAAACGGCGTAACGGCCCCTGCACTGCCTGGATGAGCTTGTCGATATATTCGCGCCTCTCCAGGGAGGCGGGCGAGACGTTCACGAACAGGCGTGAGGTGATGCGGGCGAGAGACTCCGACTGGGCCACCACCTGTTCCAGAACCAGGGTGTCGAACTCCGGTGCCAGGCCCATGAGGATGATGTCGTCGATGAACAGTCCTGCGCTGATGTGGCCGTCCCCCTCGCGAAAGCGTCCGAGGACCTCGAAGGCGTGGATGGAGCGTGCGTCGTCCAGGGTCACCAGGGGCTGGACGAAGATGTCGGTGGTCTCCGGCGTCAGCTTGTTGCGCAGGTCGAGGGAGCGGCGGTACTGGCTGCGCAGCCACTCGAACATGGCCCGGGTCTGCTCCTCGCCGGTCTCGATCCGCTGGTTGCCGTTGCGGCTCCGTTCCGTGAGGTACTGGACCAGCAGATGCATGTTCTCGGTGGTCAGGTCGTTGAGATCGCTGAGTTCGATGCCGTGGGAGAGGATCTGGATGTCGAAGGGCAGCTCCTCGCAGCCCCGCCCCTCCAGCTTTGCGTGCACCCTCTCCAGCAGCGCCTCGAGCTGATCGGGAGTGGTGTCGTAGCCGATGAGATAGAAGTCGCCGGCGATGCCGCGGGTGAAGAGCAGCCACGACTGATGGTCCTCGAACTCCTCGCGCAGGCTCTGCTCGACGCTGTTGAGCGCCCGATCCCCCGACTCGTTGCCGTAGAGCTTGTTGATGCGTGCGAGCTGACGGAGGTTGAGAACGCAGAGGAACTTCCGGCCCGGCAGGTAGAGGGCGGCCTGGAGGAAATTGAAGAAGCGGTTGATGCGGTTGGTCTCGCTCTCGAAGTAGAGGATGCTCAGCAGGTTGAGCAG
>JALTLT010000473.1 GCA_027001815.1 Gammaproteobacteria bacterium
ACCTCGGGGCGGATCGGCAGGGCCCTCTCGTCGATCCTCAGGCAGACGCCGCTGGCGCTCGCGAACTCGTTGAGCACGGTACCGATCCCGCCGCGGGTTGCGTCGCGCAGGCAGTGGATCCGGGGGCAGGTGGAGAGCATCGCCGAGATCAGGCCGTTGAGGGGGCGGCAGTCGCTCTTGATGGTATTCTCGAGCGCCAGTTCCCCCCGGGCGTCGACGATGGCGGCGCCGTGATCGCCGATGGGACCGTTGACCAGGATCACGTCGCCGGGGCGGGCCCGGTCCGAGCGGATGTCGATGCCGGCAGGGATGACGCCGATGCCGGCGGTGTTGATGAAGAGCCGGTCTGCGGCGCCCCGGTGAACCACCTTGGTGTCGCCGGTGACGATCTGTACCTCCGCCTCCTCGGCGGTTCGGCGCATGGAGTCGACCACCCTCCGCAACGCCTCCACCTCCAGGCCCTCTTCGAGGATCATGCCGCAGCTCAGGTAGAGGGGGATGGCGCCGCCCACTGCCAGGTCGTTGACCGTACCCGCCACCGCCAGGCGGCCGATGTCGCCGCCGGGGAAGAAGAGAGGGTCCACCACGAACGAGTCGGTGGTCATCGCCAGGCGGTCGCCGCGACTGGCCATCCCTGCCAGGTCGAGACGCGCCTGGTCCTCCAGCGCCGCGAGGATGTGGTTGCCGTAACCGCCCACGAACAGGTCGTCGATCAGATCGCGCATCGCCTTACCGCCGCTGCCGTGCGCCAGGGTGATGGTTGCGTCGCGCAGTCGGCCGCTGCGCCGCGGGTGCGCCCCGTTCATGGTATCTGCCTCCCCGTCCGCCCGGTGGTGCCGTAGTTGTAGTGGGCGGCACACGCCCCTTCCGAGGAGACCATCAGGGCACCCATCGGCGTCTCGGGCGTGCAGCGGTCGCCATACACCTGGCACTCCCAGGGCGGGATCCTCCCCTTGATCACCTCACCGCACTGGCAGGAGTGGGGGTCGGCGATGCGGATGTGGGGGATGGTGAACCGGCGTTCCGCGTCGAAGCGGGCGTACTCATCCCGGATCCGGACACCGGAGTGGTCGATGGTACCCAGCCCGCGCCACTCGAAATGCTCCCGCGACTCGAAGACCCGGGCCACCGCCTCGAGGCCCGCCCGGTTGCCTTCCGGGGAGACGACACGGGCGTACTGGTTCTCCACTTCGCAACGCCCCTCCCCGATCTGGCGTATCACCATCCACAGCGACTGGAGGATGTCGAGGGGCTCGAAGCCGCTGATCACGATCGGCTTTCCATACTCTTCCGCGACGAAGCGGAAGGGACGCTCGCCCACCACCATGCTCACGTGACCGGGGGCGAGGAAGCCGTCGAGCCGGGTGCCCGGTGTGTCGAGGATTGCCTTCAGGGTGGGGGCGGTAGTGATGTGGTTGCAGAAGAGGGAAAAGTTGTCGATCCCCTCGCGCTCCGCCTGGAGGAGTGTCAGGGCGGTGCCGGGCATGGTGGTCTCGAAGCCGAGGGCGAAGAAGATCACCTCCCGGTCGGGGTTGGCACGGGCGAGGTCGAGGGCGTCGAGAGGGGAGTAGACCATGCGGATGTCCGCCCCCTCCGCCTTGGCCTGCAGCAGGCTCTTCCTCGATCCGGGCACGCGCATGGCGTCGCCGAAGGTGGTGAAGATCACCTCCTGCCGTTCCGCCAGTGCCACGCAGTCGTCCACCCGCCCCATGGGCAGCACGCAGACCGGGCAGCCGGGGCCGTGGACCAGCTCGATGGCCTCGGGCAGCATCTGCTGCAGCCCGTAGCGGAAGATGGTATGAGTGTGTCCCCCGCAGAACTCCATGATCTGCAGGGGGCGCTCCCGGACGCTCCCCGTCTCCGCCACCAGGCGCTCGATGGCGCGGATCAGTGCCCGCGCCTTCCCGGGATCGCGAAATTCATCGACATACTTCATGAAGGGGCCCTCCGGCAGGGGGGTCGTCGGGGTGGATCTCCTTCTCCACGCGCCCTGCCCTGTTGGGTGTCGGTGGTTGGATCTCTGCCCGGCGCTCCACCCTCGTGCGACGGTCCGCCCTGGTGGTGATGACGTTGCCACTCACGATCCCCCTCCTTCCATGGCTCGCAGCTCCTCTTCCATCTCGCCGAGGGTGGAGAGGAGATCGAGGGTCTTGCGCGCCTCCGTCTCGTCGAGGCGGCTCATGGCGAAACCCACGTGGACCAGCACCCAGTCGCCGATACACGACTCGGGAGGGCGCGCCTCGTCGACGA
>JALTLT010000474.1 GCA_027001815.1 Gammaproteobacteria bacterium
TCGATGACAGCCTGCCGAGTCTCGACACTGCCTATCCAGGGCTGGTGGATGCCACCCGTCTGCATGGTTGGGGTATCACGGGCAGGAACGTGACCATCGCCGTGGTGGATACCGGTCTGTGGGCTCATCCCGCCGTGGAGTACGACCACCGCGGCAACGCCCGTGTTCCGGTCCGCTACGATGCCATCCAGGATCGGGAATGGACAGACGGCGACGCAAGCGGCTTCGTGGACGAGAGCGGTCACGGGACCCATGTGGCGTCCATCGCGGTCAGCAGCCTTCGTGGACCCTCGGGCAGCTACAACGGCATCGCGCCGGGCGCCCGCCTGGTGCCCGTACGGGCCTTCGACAAGCACGGCGACGGCCACTACGTCGATGTCATCCGGGGGCTCGACTGGATCCTCGACAACCGTGACGACCATGACATCCGCGTCGTGAACCTCTCGTTCAGTGCCGATCCCAACTCCTTCTACTGGGACGATCCGCTCAATCAGGCGGTGATGAAGCTGTGGGAGAAGGGGATCGTGGTGGTGGTCTCCGCCGGCAACACCGGGCCGAGCCCCATGACCGTCGGCGTGCCGGGCAATGTCCCCTATGTCATCACGGTGGGTGCCATGACCGACAACTACACGCCCGCCGATCCCGCCGACGACATGCTTGCCTCCTTCTCCTCCAGCGGGCCGACCATCGAGGGTTTCGTCAAGCCGGAAGTGGTTGCGCCCGGCGGCCACATGCTGGCCACCATGGACCCCCTTTCGGACCTGGCCGGTCGCTATCCCGACCATGTGCACGGTCTCAATCGGGACTACTTCTCCATGTCGGGAACCTCCCAGTCCACGGCGGTGGTCACCGGCATCGTCGCGCTCATGCTGGAAGTGGCCCCCTTCCTGACGCCGGATGAGGTGAAATGTGCCCTGATGCGGGGGGCGATGCCGGCCAGTGATCCCGACGGCGGACTCGCCTACTCGGTGTTCCAGCAGGGGGCGGGACTGGTCAACGCCTACACTGCCGCCTTCTCCGAGGCCCGGGGGGAGTGTGTCAATATCGGGCTGGATGTGGAGGACGATCGCGACGGTACACGCCACTTCACCGGTCCCGCGCAGATGGACGCCTCGGGCAATTTCGTCCTGCGTGAGTCGTCGTACGTCTCCTCCACCGGCAGCGCCGCATGGGACGGCGAGCTGCGACGCGGCATGGGCGAGAGCTGGAGTGGTGTCTACACATGGAACGAGGTGTTCCCCTGGAGTTCCGCCTACGAGGAGGTGGATGCCGATGGAACCCTGCCCGACGGCACTCTCTGGGTGGATGCCTATCTCTGGTTCGACGCCTATCTGTGGTTCGATGCCTATCTCTGGTTCGACGCATACCTGTGGTTCGATGCCTATCTCTGGTTCGACGCGGCGGACGCGACCGCGGGTATCAACCTCTGGGTGCCGGCCGAATAGCCTTTTCCGGCCTGCCCCGATCCGGCGCATGGAGGCGCCCTCTCCCCACCGGCTTCGTGGCGAGCCGCATGCGGTGTCCGCGGTGTGGGTACCCGTGCAAGGCCGGAACGGCTCCGATCGGAGCGTTCGTGAATGTTCAGGGAAACGCCGAACGACTCTTCCCTGAATTGTCAGAGTACGGGAGCCGGAAAGCGCGGTTTTCGGCTCCCTTGCCAAATCAGTCACCTGCAGTGATCGATTTTGGCGGCACGTCCCTGTGCCGCAGGAATAATCAATCAGGGATTCCCCGGCCCTCTTGAATCAACAATTCCGTGAAGATGCCGATATACTGTCCGGGGCCTCCGGTACCAGCAGGATGTTGAAAGAGGCCGTCCTGGCCTCTTTCAACGCCGGAAGCCGAAAATGCGATTTCCGGCTTCCTCATGTGTTCAATGGCCTGGCGTCACTGAACACGGCGGTGCACCCATGCACCACGGTACAGGCTGCCGAAATACGGTGTTTTCAACAGCCTGTTGAGCTTGAAGTCTGACGGACTGCCAGCGAGGCCGATTCCGCCCTGCCGGAGACGAGGATGCGGCGGCCGACGTTGCGACAGATGATTCGAGTTACAGGGCGAAGCAACTTTTCATGGCCACAGCCTCCTCCACCTCTTCTCCATCGACGCGCATCCTCCTCGCCGGCCTTTCGCACGGCCGGATGCCGTGGCTGCTGCTGACCGTTGCGCTGCTCTTCTCCTCCTCCGTTCGGGCTCTCGACGAAGGGCAGTTGCGCAAGAACGTCCGGTTCGAGCGGATCATGCCGCCACACGGCCTCTCCCAGGGGTCGGTCCATGCCATTGCCCAGGATCGTCAGGGGTTCCTCTGGTTCGGTACCCAGGAGGGCCTCAACCGTTACGACGGCTACGGTTTCACCGTGTTCCGCAACGAGCCGGGTCGGGCCGGGACTCTTCCTCACGACTGGGTGAGCGATCTTCTCCTGGCACGGGACGGTCTGCTGTGGGTGGCCACCAACGGAGGCGGGCTGGGGCGCATCGACCCGGCCACCGGCGCCATCTCCCACCTGGGGGTCGACGACGGTCTTTCGAGTTCCAGGCTGCGGGTCCTCCATCAGGACCGTTCCGGGATGATCTGGATCGGCACCGAGGATGGCGGGCTCAACCGCGTCGACCCGCGCACCGGCGAGGTGGCCGTGTTCCGCCACGCCGATCAGGATCCCCACTCCCTCGGCGCGGACCGTGTGCTCGCCATACTGGAAGATCGGGAGGGACGCCTCTGGATCGGCACCGATGGTGGCGGCCTCGATCGTTTCGATCGGGCCTCGGGGCGTTTCATCCACCACCGTCACGATCCTGCAGATACCGGCTCTCTGAGCAGTGACCGGGTGAGAGCACTGCTCCAGGACCGCCTCGGCAACCTGTGGGTGGGTACCTGGGAGGGAGGCCTGAATCGCTACGATCCCGCGGCCGACCGGTTCGTCCGTTATCGCCACCGGGCCGACGATCCTCATAGCCTGAGCCATGACCGGGTGCGGGCGCTGTTTCAGGATCGTGGCGGAACCCTCTGGGTCGGCACCGATGCGGGCCTCAACCAGTGGGTGCCCCAGTACGACGGTTTCATCCGTTACGGTCACGATCCGGCCGATCTCGGCAGCCTCAGCGACGAGCGCGTGACGACTCTCTTCCAGGATCGGGGAGGCGTGCTCTGGGTGGGAACCTACAACGGTCTCAACCACTGGAACTACGCCTCCGCCGCATTTGCGCACTATCGTCAGGAGGGAGGAGAGCCGGGCTCCCTCTCCAGTAACGTGGTGACCTCGTTCGCCGAAGAGAGCGACGGCACGCTGTGGGTTGGAACCTACGGCGGGGGGCTCAACCGCATGGGGCGTGCCGATGAGCAGTTCACGCATCTCCGTCACGACCCCGATGACCCGGCGAGCCTCTCCGACGACCGGGTGATGGCACTGTTCGTGGATGCCGGCGACAACCTGTGGGTGGGCACCCGGAGTGGCGGTCTCGATCTGCTGCCTGCGGGGAAGAGCGGCTTTCGCCATTTTCGGCACGATCCGGACGATCCGGCCTCCATCAGCGCCGACGGCATCACCACCATCTACGGCGACACCGATGGAACCCTCTGGGTCGGGACCTACGGTGGGGGACTCAACCACCTCGATCCTGCAACCGGCCGTTTCGTCTCCTACCGTCACGATCCGGACGACCCCCGTTCGCTCAGTTCCAACCGCGTTCTGGCCGTCTATCGTGATCGACTGGGCACCCTCTGGGTCGGTACCGAGGACGGTTACCTGAACCGCTACGAGCCCCCGGTCGACGGATTCGTCCGGATCGGTGGCGCCGATGCGGGGGCGTCCGGGCTCACGACGCCCACCGTCTGGGAGATCCAGGAGGATCGCAACGGGGATCTGTGGCTCGGCACACTGGGGGGCGGGGTCTACCGCTGGGCCTTCGCCGAGCGCCGGCAGGGGCGGGAGGTGTTCACGCGCTACACACGCAACGAGGGTCTATCGAGCAACGTGGTCTACGGGGTGGTGGAGGACGAGTCGGGGCGCTTTTGGCTCAGCACCAACCGTGGCATCAACCGCCTCGACCCCGCCACTCGCCAGGTGCGCATCTACGACACCTTTCACGGTCTCCAGGGCGACGACTTCAACCTGGGGGCGCGACTGCGCAGTCGCCAGGGGCGGATCTTCTTCGGCGGGGCCAATGGATTCAACGCCTTCTACCCGGCACGGGTCGCGGGAAATCCCCATCCTCCCCAGGTCCAGCTCACGGGGCTCTGGGTCCTCAATCAGCCGCGGGTCAACGAGTTCGGGCTTCCCCGGCTTCCGGCGGCAGGGGAGCCTCTGGAGCTGGGATACCGGGACTATCTGGTGACCTTCGAGTTTACCGCCCTCGACTTCTCCGCGCCGGCTCGCAACCGTTTCCGTTACCGCCTGGAGGGATTCGACAGCCAGTGGATCGACACCGATACCTTCCGGCGGGCCACCTACACCAATCTGCCGGCGGGAGACTACGTGTTCCGGGTGCTGGCGGCGAACAACGACGGTGTCTGGAGCGAACAGGGGATCGCCCTGCCGATCCACGTCAATCCTCCTCCCTGGCGTAGCTGGTGGGCACACATCCTCTACGTGCTGCTGGTTGGAACACTGCTGCTGGCCTGGTGGCGGATCGTCGCCGCGCGGCATGCCCGTGAGCTTCGCTACCGCATCGAGCTGGAGGCGGAAGTGGCCCTGCGCACCCAGGAGCTGGAATCGCGCAATTCCCAGCTCCAGCGCCTCAATCTCCGTCTCCAGGAGGCGAGCCTCACCGACTCCTTCACCGGGCTGAAGAACCGCCGTTTCCTCTACACCCAGATCGGCCAGGAACTGGCCCAGGTCCACCGGGAACTGGAGGAGGCGCAACGACGGGGAGCCGACGGGAACTTCCCCGGCCTCTTCTTCATGATGGTGGACCTGGATGGCTTCAAGCCGGTCAACGATACCTATGGACATGAGGCCGGTGACCGGGTACTCCTGCAGGTGCGCGATCTGCTGGTCAAGGCGTGCCGCCAGTCGGACATGCTGATTCGATGGGGCGGGGACGAGTTCCTCATCGTCGCCCACAGCGGCGATCCGCAAGCCGCAGAACATCTGGCCGAGCGCATACGCGAGGGGATCGCCGACCACCCCTACGACATCGGCAACCACGAGACCGTCGAGATCTCCTGTTCGATCGGGTTCGCCTTCTATCCCTTCCTGCCCACCGATCCCAGCCGTTTCAGTTGGGAGCAGGTGACCGCCGTCGCCGACCGTGCCCTCTATCTGGTCAAGGGCGAAGGGCGCAATGGCTGGGCCGGCATCCTCGCCAACCGTGGCGCCGCCGAACCCGACCTTTTCGCACAGATCCATCGTGACCCCTTCGCTCTCGCCGAGAAGGGCGTGATCCGGATCCTCGGCTCCTTTCCCGACCTCCGTCGACCCTGACCCCCTCGCGACACGTTGTGCAGTCGATGGCCAGCCCCTGGCCATGCTTCCCTGCGGTCCATTCCGACGCCTTTCCAGAGAACATCCCGGTGCATCCCTGCAGCCTGTCAACAGGTGACCGACGGATATCCCGGATTTCCGGAGCGGTGGGGCGCAACCATTGGGAAAGGTTGTGGTCCAACCGGCAAATCACGGCTCGACAGGAGGAGGGCGGAATGCTCATCAGAACACCTCGTCGCGGGGACCCGGAACCGTCGGAGATCACACCCGAGAAGCTGTACCGCGATCGTCGCCGCTTCATCGGCGCCTCGCTGGCCTCGGGCATGATGGCGCTGGCGGGAGGGGGTGGAGCGGCCCCCCTTCCGCAGCCGGGTGCCCGGTTCGTGCAGGTGCCGAGGGGGGCCTTCGGCACCGACGAAACCCCGACCCCCCTGGAGAAGGTGACCCGCTACAACAACTTCTACGAATTCGGTACCGGCAAGGGGGATCCCGCGGTCCGGGCACGCGACTTCCAGCCTCGGCCATGGACGGTGACCATCGATGGGGAGGTGGAGCGGCCCGGCAGCTTCGACCTGGAGGATCTGCTCAAACCGCACGCCTTCGAGGAGCGGATCTACCGTCTTCGCTGCGTGGAGGGATGGTCGATGGTGATTCCCTGGATCGGCTTCCCGCTCGGGAATCTGCTGAAGCGCTTTCATCCCACCTCTCGAGCCCGCTATGTGGAATTCACCACCTTGCACGATCCCCGGCGGATGCCGGGGCAGAGGCGTGGCATCCTCGACTGGCCCTATGTGGAGGGGTTGCGCATGGATGAGGCGATGCACCCCCTTACGATCCTCGCCGTGGGGCTCTACGACGAACTGCTGCCCAACCAGAACGGGGCTCCCCTGCGGCTGGTGGTTCCGTGGAAGTACGGTTTCAAGAGCATCAAGTCCATCGTCCGCATCCGCCTCGTGGAGCGGCAGCCGGAGACTACCTGGCACAAGGCGGCGCCCGAGGAGTACGGCTTCTACTCCAACGTCAATCCGGAGGTGGACCATCCGCGCTGGAGCCAGCGCAAGGAGCGACGCATCGGGGAGCTGTTCAAGCGTCCCACCCTGATGTTCAACGGCTATGCCGACCAGGTGGCCCACCTCTATGCCGGCATGGATCTGAGGAAATATTTTTGACCATGGGCGCCGGGAGGTTCCGGTCCGGCTCCACACTGCCCGCCTGGCTGCTGGCGGCGGCGCCGCTCGCCCGGCTCGGCTGGGCGACGGTGAACGACTCCCTGGGTGCCAACCCGGTGGAGGCCCTCGCTCACCAGACGGGCCTCTGGTCGCTGCGACTGCTCCTGCTCGCGCTGGCGATGACGCCGCTGCGTCGCCTCACCGGCTGGCGCTGGCCGCTGCGGGTGAGGCGCGCCTTTGGCGTGATGGCCTTTGTCTGGGCGCTGCTCCATTTCGCCATCTACCTGGTCCTCGACCAGGGGCTTGACCCGGTGGTGGTGTGGGAGGACGTGGTGAAGCGTCCCTTCATCACCGTCGGTTTCACCGCCCTCGTGCTGCTGGTGCCGCTGGCGGCCACCTCCACCGACGGCATGATGCGGCGGCTGGGCGGACGGTGGAAGAGGCTCCACCGCCTCGCCTACGTGGTACCCGTGCTGGCGGTGCTCCACTTCGTCTGGCTGGTGAAGGCGGATCTCCGCGAACCGCTGATCTATGCTGCGATCCTTGCGCTGCTGCTGGGCCTGCGCCTCCGGTGGTGGTTGGCGGGGCGTCCCGCCGCCTCCACGATTCAGACCTCCAGTCGCTTGTAGCGGATCCGGTGGGGCTGCTCGGCCGCCTCGCCCAGCCGGCGCTTGCGATCCTCCTCGTAGTCCGCATAGTTGCCCTCGAACCACTCCACGTGGCTGTCACCCTCGAAGGCGAGCATGTGGGTGGCCACGCGGTCGAGGAACCAGCGGTCATGGGAGATCACCACCACGCAGCCGGGAAACTCCAGGATCGCCTCCTCGAGGGCGCGAAGGGTCTCCACGTCCAGGTCGTTGGTCGGCTCATCCAGCAGCAGCACGTTGCCCCCGCTGCGCAGCAGCTTGGCCAGATGGACCCGGTTGCGTTCACCGCCCGACAGGTCCTTCACCCGCTTCTGCTGATCGGTGCCACGGAAGTTGAAACGGCTCACATAGGCGCGTGAATTGATCTCGAAGTTGCCGATGGTGATGATGTCCTGGCCGTCGGAGATCTCCTCCCATACCGTCTTGTCGCCGTCCAGGCTGTCGCGGCTCTGATCCACGTAGGCGAGCTGGACGGTATCGCCGAAGCGCAGTTCCCCGCCGTCCGGCTGCTCCTGGCCCGTGAACATGCGGAAGAGGGTGGTCTTGCCGGCGCCGTTGGGGCCGATCACGCCGACGATGCCGCCGCGCGGGAGGCTGAAGGAGAGGCCGTCGATGAGCAGGCGGTCGCCGAACCCCTTGCGCAGATTCTCCGCCTCGATGACCAGTTCGCCGAGCCGCGGGCCGGGGGGAATGAAGAGTTCGTTGGTCTCGTTGCGCTTCTGGTAGTCGGAGGAGGAGAGCTCCTCGAAGCGGGCCAGGCGCGCCTTGCTCTTGGCGTGGCGCCCCTTGGGGTTGGAGCGGACCCACTCCAGCTCCCGTTTCATCGCCTTGATGCGTGCCTGCTCCGCACGCTCCTCCTGTTCCAGGCGTTTCTCCTTCTGCTCAAGCCACGAGGAGTAGTTTCCCTCCCAGGGGATGCCGTGGCCGCGATCCAGCTCCAGGATCCAGCCCGCCACGTTGTCGAGGAAGTAGCGGTCGTGGGTGACCGCCACCACGGTGCCGGGATAGTCGTGGAGAAAGCGTTCCAGCCACGCCACCGACTCGGCATCCAGGTGGTTGGTGGGCTCGTCCAGCAGCAGCATGTCGGGTCGCGAGAGCAGCAGCCGGCAGAGGGCGACCCGGCGCCGTTCGCCCCCCGAGAGGGTGGTGACGTCCGCCTCCCAGGGGGGGAGCCGGAGTGCCTCTGCCGCGATCTCCAGGGTGCGTTCCAGGTTGTGGCCGTCGGCCGCCTGCAGGAGGTTCTCGAGCTTCGCCTGTTCGGCGGCGAGGGCATCGAAGTCGGCATCCGGCTCTGCGTAGGCGGCGTAGATCTCCTCCAGCCGCTGCTGGGCCTGCTTGATCTCCGCCAGTCCCTCCTCCACGTTGCCGCGCACGTCCTTGTCCGGGTCCAGTTCCGGCTCCTGGGGCAGATAGCCGATCTTGATCCCGGGCTGGGGGCGTGCCTCGCCGATGATATCGGTATCCAGCCCCGCCATGATCCGCAACAGGGTCGATTTGCCGGAACCGTTGAGCCCCAGCACACCGATCTTGGCGCCAGGGAAGAAGGAGAGCGAGATATCCTTGAGGATCTCGCGCTTGGGGGGCACGATCTTGCCCACCCCGTTCATGGTGTAGATGTACTGTGCCATGGTGTCCGTTCGACTGTGGGCCCGAGGGGCCGGAAGAGACGCGCGGGCGGGGGCCGCTGCCACCCTCCGCGGAAAGGGATCAATGTTACCGGCTCGCTGCGTGGGCGGCAATTCCGGGGGATGGGCGGCGCGGGGGTGGGGGCGTCGCGAGCCGTCATGG
>JALTLT010000475.1 GCA_027001815.1 Gammaproteobacteria bacterium
CCGTCAGGCGGGGTTCTCCGCCAGCAGCCGTTCGGCGCTCTCCAGCAGGCCGCGCCGCTTCAGCAGGAGGTGGCGGCGACGTCCCCCCTTCTGGTGCCAGAGCACGGCGGCGCGGATGGCGGCCAGCAGCATGGCGCGAATGAAGGCGGCATTGTCGGGGTTGGCGAGAAGATTGGGCTCTCCCTTCACCATCACCCGGGGATTGAGGGTGCTCACCGTCTGCTGGTAGATGTCTGCGAGGCTGGCGAGGATGGTCGGATGGGTCAGCTCGAAGTGCTCCTGCTGCCGGCGCACCCGTTCGATCCCCTCCGCGACCCTCTCCATCAGGGCCGGCCGGCGGGCCAGCTTGCGTTCCAGGACCATGACGGTGATGACATACCGGGCCAGCTCCATGTCTCTCTCCGCCGGTGAGGTGGAGGTGGAGAGTTGCTGGACGAGCAGCCGCAATCCCGGCCGCAGGTTCGTCACCCTCCCGTAGACCGCCTCGGTGGAGGGGGCATCCTGCTGCAGGATGCTGTGGACCAGGCACTCCGCCTCCCGGTCGGCGGCGGCACCGTGGCGGGCACAGGCGGCCACCCGCCCGCACGCCTGGAAGAGGGCGGCGAGCGCCAGGGTCCGGTCGCGCAGCGAATCGGTCATTGGATGATTCCTCCTCCCAGGCAGCGATCCCCCTCGTAGAAGACCACCGACTGGCCGGGCGTGACGGCGCGCTGCGGGGTCTCGAAGAGGACCTCCACCCCCTCGTCCCTCTCCAGGGGCACCACCCGGCACGCCTGGTCGGCCTGGCGGTAGCGGATCTTCGCGCTGCAGCGGAGTGGCAGGGGAGGGGGCTCCCCGGCGATCCAGTGCAGCTCACGGGCCTCCAGACGGTCCCTGTAGAGTCTCGGGTGCTCCCCCTGGGCGACCACCAGCATGTTCTCCTCCAACCGTTTCTCCACCACATACCATGGGGCCTCTCCCGCCCCTTTTACACCCCCGATGCCGAGCCCCTGGCGCTGGCCGATGGTGTAGTACATGAGTCCCTGGTGGGTACCGATCTCCCGTTCGTCGACGGTCACCATCGGCCCCGGTCGGGCCGGCAGATAACGGGCGAGGAACTCCCGGAAGCGGCGCTCGCCGATGAAGCAGATGCCGGTGCTGTCCTTCTTCCCCGCATTGGGGAAGCCGGCCCGTTCGGCGATGCGCCGCACCTCGCTCTTGTGCAGCCCCCCCAGGGGAAAGAGGGAGCGGGAGAGGGCGCGCTGGCCGAGGAGATAGAGAAAATAGCTCTGATCCTTGGTCGGGTCGATCCCCTTGAGCAGGGCGTGTCTCCCGGCGAACGGCGCAACCCGGGCGTAGTGTCCGGTGGCGATCGCCCCGGCGCCGTGCTCCAGGGCGTAGTCGAGGAAGGCGCGGAACTTGATCTCCCGGTTGCAGAGGACGTCGGGGTTGGGAGTGCGGCCGGCGGCGTATTCACGCAGAAAGTGTTCGAAGACCCGGTCCCAGTACTCGGCGGAGAAGTTGACCGTGTGCAGGGAGATGCCGAGCCGCTCGCAGACGGCGCGGGCGTCGGCCAGATCCTCGGCGGCGCTGCAGTGTCCCGGCTCGTCGTCCTCCTCCCAGTTCTTCATGAACAGGCCCTCGACGGCGTGCCCCGCCTCCAGCAGGCGCAGGGCCGCCACCGACGAGTCCACGCCGCCGGAGATGCCCACCCAGACGGGTGTGGTGGAATCACTCATCGACTTCACGGATCACGTCGAGGGGATGGCGGCGCCCGGCGAGATAGTCGTCGATCACCCGCAGTACCAGCGGGCTGCGCAGCCGCTCGGGTCGGCTGGCGATCTCGTCGCGGGAGAGCCATGCGGCCCGCAGGATGCCCTCGTCCAGGGCCATCTCCCGGTCGTGGGAGAGGGGGCGGGCCACGAAACAGACCCGGTGATAGGTGACCCCGTTCCAGGGGCTGTGATAGCGGTAGAGGCCCAGCAGCGCCACCGGTTCCACCTCCCAGCCGGTCTCCTCCCGCGTCTCGCGCACGGCTGCGGCCAGCAGCTCCTCCTCCGGTTCCACGTGGCCGGCGGGCTGGTTGTAGACTACCCGGTCCCCATCGGTGGCCTCCTCCACCAGCAGGAAACGGCCCTCCTTCTCGACCACCACGGCGACGGTGAGATGGGGCAGCAGGGTGTAATGGGCGGGATCTTCGGACATGGGGCTGGACTACGGTGCGCGGGGAAAAATGCTATTATATCGCGATTATCCATCCGGCATCTCAACGGGAGTCATCATGGCTTACGACAAGATTCAGGTCCCCGCCGACGGGGAGAAGATCACCGTCAACCCCGACCATTCCCTCGACGTTCCCGAGCGCCCCATCGTCCCCTTCATCGAGGGTGACGGCATCGGCGTGGACATCACTCCGGTGATGCGCAAGGTGGTGGACGCGGCGGTGGAGAAGGCCTATGGCGGCAGCCGCTCCATCGCCTGGATGGAGATCTATGCCGGCGAGAAGGCGGTGAAGACCTACGGTGGCGACACCTGGCTCCCCGACGAGACCTTCGAAGCGGTGCGCGAGTTCGTGGTCTCCATCAAGGGGCCCCTCACCACCCCCGTGGGGGGCGGCATCCGCTCCCTCAACGTGGCTCTCCGCCAGGTACTCGATCTCTACGTCTGCCTCCGCCCGGTGCGCTACTTCCCAGGCACGCCGAGCCCGCTGAAGCACCCCGAACTCACCGACATGGTGATCTTCCGCGAGAACTCCGAGGACATCTACGCCGGCATCGAGTGGGAGGCGGGCTCCCCCGAGGCGCGCAAGGTGATCGATTTCCTGCAGAACGAGATGGGGGTGACCAAGATCCGCTTCCCCGAGACGTCCGGTATCGGCGTCAAGCCGGTCTCGGAGGAGGGGACCCGGCGGCTGGTGCGCAAGGCGATCCAGTACGCCATCGACAACGATCGCGATTCGGTCACCCTGGTGCACAAGGGCAACATCATGAAGTTCACCGAGGGGGCCTTCAAGAACTGGGGCTACGCCCTGGCCAGGGAGGAGTTCGGCGCCGAGGAGATCGACGGCGGCCCCTGGTGCCGCATCACCAACCCGAAGAGCGGCAAGGAGATCGTCATCAAGGACGTGATCGCCGACGCCTTCCTGCAGCAGATCCTGTTGCGTCCGGCGGAATACAGCGTGATCGCCACGCTCAACCTCAACGGAGACTACATCTCCGACGCCCTGGCGGCCCAGGTGGGGGGGATCGGCATCGCGCCGGGGGCGAACCTCTCCGACACCACCGCCATGTTCGAGGCGACCCACGGCACGGCACCCAAGTACGCCGGACAGGACAAGGTAAACCCCGGCTCCCTGGTGCTCTCGGCGGAGATGATGCTCCGCCACATGGGATGGATCGAGGCGGCCGATCTCATCATCGCCGGTGTATCCGGCGCCATCCAGGCGCGAACCGTCACCTACGACCTGGCGCGCCTCATGGAGGGCGCCAACCAGGTGAGCTGTTCCGGCTTCGGCGACGCAATCATCGCCAACATGTGACCCCTCCCGCGGCCGGGCACTCCCTGCCCGGCCGCGGGAGGGGGGGCGTCAGGCGGCGTTCTCTTCCTGTCCCGCCTCTCCGCCGGCGTCTTCGTTCAGTTCGCTGCCGCCTTCCTGCCCCTTCTGCTCCACGGCGCGGATCCAGGTGGCCTGAAGCCCCTTGGGGCCGGGGCTCGCCTCGAACTCCACCGTCTGACCCTGCTTGAGAGTCTTGTACCCCTCCATCTCGATCACCGAGAAGTGGGCAAAGATGTCCTCGTCCCCCTCCTCGGTGACGATGAAACCGTATCCCTTTGCGTTACTGAACCATTTCACAGTGCCTACGGCCATTTGTGTGTACCTCGCAACTTCGCTGTGGACCCGCTCCCGCGCCCGCCGGGTGGGAACATTTCCTCTTGGTGCCGAGTCTTATGAGTGACGGCTATGGACACTGTTATTCATCTGATTAAAATAGTCAAGTATTGTGCGTGCGATAATCATTCGTATTCCTGTTGATTCGGGCACGCATGTTGCACATTTTCTCCCCGGAGAGGCGGCGGCGATATCATGGCGGGGGCGTCCGCCGGGTTGACAGGCTGTTGAAAAACACCGTTTTCAATGACGGCAAGTCATTGAAAACGTGAGGAAGCCGGAAGTCGCATTTTCGGCTTCCGGCGTTGAAAAAGGCCAGGACGGCCTTTTTCAACATCCTGTTAAAGGGGGGCGGGGATTCCGTGACGGATGTCCCGGTGGGGGGCTTGCAATTGGTGGTTCAGGCCATAGGATGATGGTGTAGACTTTCAGCCATGACCCGAGAACACCGACACGACAGCGATCACAGCCTGGTCCTCCAGGAGGAAGAGACCAAACTCAAGCCGCCGCCGCTCTACAAGGTGGTGCTGCACAACGACGACTACACCCCCATGGATTTCGTGGTCGAGGTTCTGGAGCGGTTCTTCGCCATGAACCGCGAGAAGGCCACCCAGATCATGCTTCACGTCCATACCCGCGGAAAGGGTGTATGTGGCGTCTACCCCCGCGACATCGCGGAGACCAAGGTGATGCAGGTCAACGAGTATTCCCGGCGCCATGAGCACCCCCTGCTGTGTGCCATGGAGGCGGCGTAACCCGAGAGGTCGTTCCCATGTTGAGCAAGGAACTGGAGTTTTCCCTCAATCGCGCCTTCAACGATGCGCGCCGAAAACGGCATGAATTCATGACCGTGGAGCACCTGCTGCTGGCCCTGCTGGACAACCCGCTGGCGGCCGAGGTGCTGCGTGCCTGCGGCGCCGACCTGGATGCCCTGCGGGACGACCTGGAGCGGTTCCTGGACGAGACCTCCCCCATGCTGGGGATCAACGACTCGCGCGAGACCCAGCCGACCCTCGGTTTCCAGAGGGTGCTCCAGCGCGCGGTGCTGCACGTGCAGTCCTCCGGCAGCAAGGAGGTGACGGCGGCCAACGTGCTGGTGGCCATCTTCGGCGAGAAGGAGTCCCAGGCGGTCTATTTCCTGCGCAAGCAGAACGTCAGCAAGCTGGACATCACCAACTACATCTCCCACGGCATCTCCAAGCTGGAGGGGGAACAGGAGGGCGGCGGCGAGAATTCCGCCACGGAGGAGGAGGGGGGACAGGAGTCCACCTCCGGCAACCCGCTGGAGCAGTTCGCCACCAATCTCAACCGGATGGCGGAGGAGGGGCGCATCGACCCCCTCATCGGTCGCCGCCTCGAGGTGGAGCGCACCATCCAGATCCTCTGCCGACGGCGCAAGAACAACCCCATCCTGGTGGGGGAGGCAGGCGTGGGCAAGACCGCCATCGCCGAGGGACTGGCCAAGATGATCGTCGACGGCGAGGTGCCGGAGGTACTGGCCGACGCCACCATCTGGTCGCTGGATCTCGGTGCCCTGGTGGCCGGCACCAAGTACCGCGGCGATTTCGAGAAGCGTCTCAAGGGGGTGCTGGCCCAGTTGCGGAAACAGAAGGGGGCGATCCTCTTCATCGACGAGATCCACACCATCATCGGCGCCGGCTCCGCCTCGGGTGGTGTCATGGATGCCTCCAACCTCATCAAGCCGATGCTCGCCAGCGGGGAACTGAAGTGCATCGGCTCCACCACCTACCAGGAGTATCGCGGCATCTTCGAGAAGGACCACGCCCTGGCACGCCGTTTCCAGAAGATCGACGTGGTGGAGCCCAGCGTGGAGGAGACGGTGCAGATCCTCAAGGGACTCAAGTCCCGCTTCGAGGAGCACCACGGCATCAAGTACAGCCCCAGGGCGCTGCGCACCGCCGCCGAGCTGGCGGACCGCTACATCAACGACCGCCATCTCCCCGACAAGGCGATCGATATCATCGACGAGGCGGGTGCCAGCGTGCAGCTCCAGCCCCCCTCACGGCGAAAGAAGACGGTGGGGGTGAGCGACATCGAGCAGATCGTGGCCAAGATCGCCCGCATTCCCCCGAAACAGGTCTCCAAGGACGACAAGGAGATGCTGCGCACCCTGGAGCGGAACCTCAAGCTGGTGGTGTTCGGTCAGGACGAGGCGATCGAGACCCTCGCCACCGCCATCAAGATGTCCCGCTCCGGGCTCGGCAACGAGGAGAAGCCGATCGGTTCCTTCCTCTTCGCCGGACCCACCGGCGTGGGCAAGACCGAGGTGAGCCGCCAGCTCGCCAGGATCATGGGCATCGAACTGATCCGCTTCGACATGTCCGAGTACATGGAACGCCACACCGTCTCGCGGCTGATCGGTGCCCCGCCGGGTTACGTGGGATTCGATCAGGGCGGGTTGCTCACCGATGCCATCATCCAGCACCCTCATGCCGTCCTGCTGCTGGACGAGATCGAGAAGGCCCACCCCGATGTCTTCAACCTGCTGCTGCAGGTGATGGATCACGGCACGCTCACTGACAACAACGGTCGCAAGGCGGACTTCCGCAACGTGGTCCTGATCATGACCACCAACGCCGGCGCGGAGCAGCTCCACCGCCGCTCCATCGGCTTCACCGAGCAGGACCACTCCAGCGACGGCCTCGAGGTGATCCGCAAGGCCTTCACCCCCGAGTTCCGCAACCGGCTGGATGCCATCGTCCAGTTCAAACCCCTGGACGAACAGACCATCCGCCACGTGGTGGACAAGTTCATCTTCGAACTGGAGACCCAGCTCGAGGAGAAGAAGGTGGCTCTGGACGTGGATGAGGAGGCGATCGCCTGGCTGGCCAGGGAGGGTTACGACCCGCAGATGGGTGCCCGCCCCATGGCGAGGGTGATCCAGGAGAACATCAAGCGTCCGCTCGCCGAGGAGCTGTTGTTCGGGCGCCTCGTGCATGGTGGGCAGGCCCGCATCGTGGAGCGGGACGGGCGCCTCGAGATCGAGGTGGAGGAGGAGGAACAGCTCGCCTGAGCGGAGGGGGGAAGCGACCCCATGAAAAAAGGGCCTTCGGGCCCTTTTTTCATGGGGTGTCTCGACAGGGGCTCACCGCGAACGGTAGACGATGCGGCCCTTGCTCAGGTCGTAGGGAGTGAGCTGGACCGTCACCTTGTCACCGGTGAGGATGCGGATGTAGTTCTTGCGCATGCGCCCGGAGATGTGGGCGGTCACCACGTGACCGTTCTCCAGCTCGACCCTGAACATGGTGTTGGGCAGCGTCTCGATGACGGTGCCCTGCATCTCGATGTGATCTTCTTTGGCCATTCCGTTCTTCTGTTCGCGTGCTTGGAAAACGCCCATTCTAACAGAGGCGGAGGGCCGTCGCCATCCGCCCGTGCCGTGTTCCGGAAAGATGGGGACAGGGTCACTCTGGCTCAAGGCCCCCTGGCTGCTACTCCACCATTCGCCAGCGCCCCTCGTGGAACCGCTCCTGAGGACGAAACTCCGCCTTGTAGCGCATCTTGCGGGAATCCTCGATCCAGTAACCCAGGTAGAGCCAGGGGAGGGCCTCGCGTCGGCACAGCTCGATCTCCCACAATACCGCCCAGGTACCGAGTCCCCGGCTCCGTTCCGTCGGTTCGTAGAAGGTGTAGACGGCGGAGTAACCCCGCTCGAGGCGGTCCACCACCGCCACCATCAGGAGCCGCCCCGACGGCTCCCTGAAGGCGACGAAGCGGGTCTCCGACCAGTCGCTGGTGAGGAACGCCATGTACTGTTCGGGGCTGTCCGTCTCCATGCCTCCGCCGGGATGACGCGCCTCGATATATCTTTGATAGAGCCGGTACTCCTCCTCGCGGAAGCGCGCCGGCCGCATCTCCACTACCAGGTCGGCGTTGATGCGTGTGCAGCGGCGCTGGCTGCGGCGGGGCCGGAACCGCTCGACCGGGATGCGTACCGGTACGCATTCCCGACAGCCGGGGCAGGCCGGCCGATAGATGTAACGCCCCGATCGGCGGAAGCCGTAGTCGCTGAGGGTACTGTAGAGTCGGCGATCGGGATGGGCGGCGGGATCGGCGAAGAGGGTGATCGCCTCCCGCTCCGGCAGGTAGCTGCAGGAGTGAGGGGGGGTGGCGAAGAAGGAGAGACGCCGCAGTTCACCGGCCTCTCCGTCGTCGTTCACCACGCCTCCTCCATCTCGGTCTCCGGGGTGAAACCGGGCCCTGGTGATGCCTCCTCACCGACCAGCTCGTCCACCATCGCCACGAAACGGTCCCGGGGGATGTTCCCGGCCCCGAGGCTGAGAAGATGACTCGTCTCCACCTGGCAGTCGATGAGCCGATAGTCGTATCGGCGCAGATGGCGCACCAGGTGGGCGAAGGCCACCTTGGAGGCATCGGTTTCCCGGCTGAACATCGATTCCCCGAAGAAGATCCGCCCCATGGCCACGCCGTACAGCCCTCCCACCAGACGCCCCGCCTGCCACGTCTCCACCGAATGGGCGTAGCCAAGGCGGTGGAGACGCAGATAGGCCTCCGCCATCTCCGAAGTGATCCAGGTGCCCTCCTGACCCGGCCGGGGGACCGCGGCACAGGCCTCGATCACCGCCTCGAAGGCGAGATCGAGGGTCACCCGGTAGCTCCGCCGGCGCAGCCGCTTGCGGAGACTCCGCGAGATGTGCAGCCTCTCGGGAAAGAGGACCGCCCGGGGGTCGGGGGACCACCAGAGGATCGGCTGGCCCTGCGAATACCAGGGGAAGATGCCTCTCCGGTAGGCGGCCAGCACCCTGCGCGGCGAGAGATCGCCGCCCACCGCCAGCAGCCCGTTTGGCTCCTCCAGCGCCGATGACACCGGAGGAAACCATTCGGGAAGCCCCTCGGGCAGCAGAATCGGGCCGTTCAGTACCTCTTCCTCCCCTTGGAATCCCTGTCGGGATGTTGAAAGGACCTTCCTGGCCTTTTTCAATGCCGGAAACCGGAAATGCGGCGGTGCATCCGTGCACCGCGCGGAGGCTGCCGAAAGACGATGTTTTTCAACGGCCTGCTACTCCTGGCCCTTGCCGGCCTCCAGGGCGTCCAGGTACTTTTCCGCATCGAGGGCTGCCATGCATCCCGTTCCGGCGGAGGTGATCGCCTGGCGGTAGACGTGGTCCATGAC
>JALTLT010000476.1 GCA_027001815.1 Gammaproteobacteria bacterium
CAGGCCAAGGACGAGAGTCTGGTGGAGAAGGTTTCGGAGCCGCCGCCTGCCACTGCCCCCGTGGCGGAGATTCCTGCGGATGTGCCTGCAGATGTCCCGTCACCGGCGGAAGGGAAAGGGGGATCGCCGTCGCAGCAGGAGGGGGTCCCGTCCGATGTTCCTCCGGCGGATGTGCCGGCAGCGGGAGAGTAGCTGGGGAGAGAATCCAGAATACGCCGACGTGGTGGAATTGGTAGACACGCCGTCTTGAGGGGGCGGTGGCGCAAGCCGTGCCGGTTCGACTCCGGCCGTCGGCACCATATCCTGAAGGGGCATGTCCGATCCGGGCAGGCCCCCGTTTTTTGCCCGCTGGAGGAACTGCTCCCGGGCCGCTACAGGTGAGAGGAAGAGGTTTGCGGCGGACTGCCGCCGGGCTGCGACACGCTCCGCCTGATAGTATGTAACGCTATGATTTTTTACATAATTTAACCTTTCCTTCGGGCTTGACAGGGGGTTCCTCGCTGGCCTAGACTGCAGCGGTCGGGCGAGGCCGATGGAAGCGCCCGGAAGCGCATCAAGAACAACGACTACATACGGCTCTCCGCCAAGAGACGCGCAAGGCGGTGGCGGAAAGGGGGGCAACATGCTCGACAACTATTTGCCCATACTGGTCTTCATCGCCATCGGCATCGCCTTCGGTGTGGGCCCCATCTTCGCCGGTTTCATCCTGGGTCCACACAGGCCCGATGCCGAAAAGCTCTCTCCCTACGAATGCGGTTTCGAGGCGTTCGAGGACTCGCGGATGGCCTTCGACGTCCGCTACTACCTGGTGGCAATTCTCTTTATTCTCTTCGATCTCGAGATCGCCTTTCTCTTCCCGTGGGCCGTGGTGCTCGACCAGCTCGGCTGGTTCGGTTTCTGGGCGATGGTGGTGTTTCTCGGCATCCTGGTGATCGGTTTCATCTACGAGTGGAAGAAGGGGGCCCTGGAATGGGAATAGAAGGCCTGCTGGAGAAGGGCTGGGTCACGACCAGGGCCGACGCCCTCATCAACTGGGCGCGCACCGGTTCCATGTGGCCGGTCACCTTCGGTCTCGCCTGTTGCGCCGTCGAGATGATGCAGGCAGGTGCCTCCCGTTACGATCTCGACCGCTTCGGCATGCTCTTCCGGCCCAGCCCCCGCCAGTCGGACGTGATGATCGTCGCCGGTACCCTCTGCAACAAGATGGCCCCGGCCCTGCGCAAGGTCTACGACCAGATGCCGGAACCCCGCTGGGTCATCTCCATGGGCTCCTGCGCCAACGGCGGCGGGTACTACCACTACTCCTACTCCGTGGTGCGCGGCTGCGATCGTGTCGTTCCGGTGGACATCTACGTCCCCGGCTGCCCCCCCACGGCGGAGGCCCTGCTCTACGGCATTCTGCAGCTTCAGAACAAGATCCGCCGTACCAATACCATCGCGCGCTGAGGTCCCACGACAGACATGGCAGACATCAACGAACTGGCGGAAGCGATCCAGGAACGTTTCGCGGAGCGGATCACGGGCTGCGAGGTGGCGCCCCACGGTGAGGTGACGGTGGAGGTTCCTCCGGAACACCTGCTCGAGGTGTGCCGCGTGCTGCGCGACGACTATCCCTTCCGTTTCAAGCAGCTCACCGACCTTTGCGGCGTCGACTATTCCGCCTACGGCCAGTCCGAATGGCGCACCGATCCGTCGGGTTGCAGCTTCTTCAGTCGCGGAGTCGAGCGGCGCCTGTTCGAGGCTCAGGACCCGGACGCCATCCCGGCCAACCGTTTCGCGGTGGTCTACCACCTGCTGTCGGTGTCGCTCAACCAGCGGTTGCGGGTACGTACCTTCCCGAAGGACGACGAGTTGCCGGTGGTCGATTCGGTGATCGGTGTCTGGCCGGCGGCGAACTGGTACGAGCGCGAGGCATTCGACCTGTTCGGCATCGTCTTTGATGGCCACCCGGACCTGCGCCGGATCCTCACCGACTACGGTTTCATCGGCCATCCGTTCCGCAAGGATTTTCCTCTCACCGGGCACGTGGAGATGCGTTACGACCCGGAACGTCAGCGGGTGGTCTACGAGCCCGTCTCCATCGAACCACGGATGCTCGTGCCACGGGTGATCCGGCGCGAACGGCGCGGCCTGGGCGAGACGCCGTCCGCCCCTGCCGGAGAGGAATCGAGCGATGCCTGAACTGCAGAACCTGACCCTCAACTTCGGACCCCAGCACCCCGCCGCCCATGGCGTGCTGCGCCTGGTGCTGGAGATGGACGGCGAGGTGATCCAGCGCGCCGACCCGCACATCGGCCTGCTCCATCGCGCAACCGAGAAGCTCGCCGAGAGCAAGGCCTACAACCAGAGCATCGGTTACATGGACCGGCTCGACTACGTCTCGATGATGTGCAACGAACACAGCTACGTGCTCGCCATCGAGAAGCTGGCCGGCATCGAGCCCCCCCTGCGGGCCCAGTATATCCGGGTGATGTTCGACGAGATCACCCGGATCCTCAATCACCTCCTCTGGATAGGCTCCCACGCCCTCGACGTGGGGGCGATGACCATGTTCCTCTACGCTTTCCGCGAGCGCGAGGATCTGATGGACTGCTACGAGGCGGTCTCGGGGGCCCGTCTGCACGCCACCTACTATCGTCCCGGCGGGGTCTACCGTGACCTTCCCGACTCCATGCCCCGGTACGAGCCGGGCAAGTGGCGCACCCAGGCCGATTGTGACCGGCTCAACGAGAACCGCCAGGGATCGCTGCTCGATTTCATCTGGGACTTCACGGAACGCTTTCCGGCAAGGGTGGACGAGTACGAGACTCTCCTCACCGACAACCGGATCTGGAAGCAGCGCACCGTCGGTATCGGTGTGGTCCCGCCGGATCAGGCACTGGCGCTGGGTTTCACCGGCCCGATGCTGCGGGGTTCCGGCGTCGAGTGGGATCTGCGCAAGAAGCAGCCCTACGAGGTCTACGACCGTCTCGAGTTCGACATCCCGGTGGGTACCAACGGGGACTGCTACGACCGCTACCTGGTGCGCATGGAGGAGATGCGTCAGTCCAATCGCATCATTCGCCAGTGTGTCGAGTGGCTGCGGGAGAATCCGGGGCCCGTGATGGTCGACAACCACAAGATCGCGCCGCCGCCCCGTGGCGAGATGAAGGAGAGCATGGAGGCGCTGATCCACCACTTCAAGCTCTTCACCGAGGGTTACTGTCTGCCGGCGGGCGAGGCCTACGCCGCCATCGAGCACCCCAAGGGGGAGTTCGGTATCTACCTCGTATCGGACGGAGCCAACAAACCCTACCGGGTCAAGATCCGTGCGCCCGGTTTTGCACACATCTCCGCCATGGACTACATGGTCCGTGGTCACATGCTGGCGGACGTGGTGGCGGTGATCGGTACCCAGGACATCGTATTCGGAGAGATAGACCGTTGAGCGCGCAGGGCAGACAGCAGACCACCGACCTGCTTCCGGAGCAGGTGCGTGCCGAGATCGACAAATGGATCGCCAAGTATCCCCCCGATCGTCAGGCCTCGGCCGTGATGGCCGCCCTGCGCATCGTCCAGGAGGAGAACGGCGGCTGGCTCACCCCGGAGTTGATGGATGCGGTGGCCCGTTACCTGGACATGCCCCCGGTGTCGGTCTACGAGGTGGCCACCTTCTACTCCATGTACGAGCACCGACCGGTGGGTCGCCACAAGGTGTGCGTGTGTGACTCCATCTCCTGCATGCTCAACGGTTCCGGGAAGCTGCTGGCGCACCTGGAGGAGAAGCTGGGCGTGAAGCCGGGAGAGGTGACACCCGACGGCCGTTTCTCCTTCAAGAAGGTGGAATGTCTGGGTGCCTGCGTGGATGCACCCGTGGTGATGATCGGCAGGAAGTACTACGAAAAGCTCACACCGGCAGCGCTCGACAAGCTGCTTTCGGAACTGGACTGACGGGGGGCGAGCCAGGTGGCCAACGAAGTCTGTTTCAAGACCCTCCATCTCGACCAGTCGTGGAAACTGGATGCCTACCAGCTCTCCGGCGGCTACGAGGTGTGGAAGCGCATCCTCCAGGAGAAGACTCCCCCGGAGAAGATCATCGACGAACTCAAGACCTCCGCCCTGCGCGGGCGCGGCGGAGCGGGTTTCTCCACCGGGCTCAAGTGGAGTTTCATGCCCCGCAACGCCCCGGGCCAGAAGTACATCGTCTGCAATTCCGACGAGGGCGAGCCGGGCACCTGCAAGGACCGGGACATCCTTCGTTACAATCCCCACGCGGTGATCGAGGGGATGGCCATCGCCGGCTATACCATCGGCGCGACGGTGGGCTACAACTATATCCGGGGCGAGTTCTGGGAGCCCTACGAGCGCTTCGAGGAGGCCCTCGAGGAGGCGCGCGCCGCAGGCCTTCTGGGCCGCAACATCCTTGGCTCCGGGTTCGATTTCGATATCCACACCCATCTCGGCGCCGGCGCCTACATCTGCGGTGAGGAGACGGCGCTGCTGGAGTCCATCGAGGGCAAGAAGGGACAGCCGCGTTTCAAGCCGCCGTTCCCTGCCAACTTCGGTCTCTACGGCTGTCCGACCACCATCAACAACACCGAGTCGCTGGCCTCGGTGCCGGAGATCCTGCGCAACGGGGGCGAGTGGTTCCTGGAGCTGGGCAAGCCCAACAACGGCGGCACCAAGATCTTCTGCGTCAGCGGCCATGTCAACAATCCCGGCAACTTCGAGGTTCCCCTGGGGACCCCCTTCGCCAAGCTGCTCGAGCTGGCCGGCGGCGTGCGGGAAGGGCGGAAGCTGAAGGCGGTGATCCCCGGCGGTTCCTCGACGCCGGTCCTGCCGGCCGACGTGATCATGGATCTGGAGATGGACTACGACTCCATCGCCCGGGCCGGCTCCATGCTCGGTTCCGGCGCGGTGATCGTCATCGACGACTCCACCTGCATGGTCAGGGTGCTGGAGAACCTCTCCCATTTCTATGCCGACGAGTCGTGCGGCCAGTGTACCCCCTGCCGCGAGGGGACCGGCTGGCTGGCGCGGGTGGTCCACCGCATCGAGCACGGCGAGGGGCGCCCCGAGGACATCGATCTGCTCGACAGCGTGGCAGGCAACATCGGCGGACGCACCATCTGTGCCCTCGGCGATGCCGCGGCGATGCCGGTGCAGAGTTTCATCCGCCACTTCCGGGACGAGTTCGAGTATCACGTGACACACAAGCGTTGCATGGTGGGGAACGAGTGATCCCATCGCGGAAGTCGAGGCCGGGGGAAACCCCCAACGCCCAGCGGGGCGAGGAACGGAACAGCGAGCATGAGTGACGACTCTCTGGTAACGATCGAGATCGACGGGATCTCCCTGAAGGCGCCAAAGGGGGCGATGGTGATCGAGGTGGCGGATGCCAAGGGCATCGCCATTCCCCGTTTCTGTTACCACAAGAAACTCTCGGTGGCGGCCAACTGCCGCATGTGCCTGGTGGAGGTGGAGAACGCACCCAAACCGCTGCCCGCCTGCGCGACGCCGGTGACGGACGGCATGCGGGTCTTCACCCGCTCGCCGAAGGCGATCGCCGCGCAGAAGGCGACCATGGAGTTCCTGCTCATCAACCATCCGCTCGACTGCCCCATCTGTGACCAGGGAGGCGAGTGCGAACTGCAGGACGTGGCACTGGAGTACGGCGGCGACGTTTCGCGCTTCTCCGAGGGCAAGCGGGTGGTGCCCGATCCCGACATCGGGCCGCTGATCGCGACCGGCATGACCCGCTGTATCCACTGTACCCGCTGCGTCCGTTTCGGCGAGGAGATCGCCGGCGTCAAGGAGCTGGGGGCGGCGGGCCGTGGCGAGCACACGCGGATCGGCACCTACATGGCCCACGCGGTCACCTCCGAGCTCTCCGGCAACGTTATCGACATCTGTCCGGTGGGCGCGCTGACGGCCAGGCCCTCGCGCTACTCGGCACGCGCCTGGGAGCTGCTGCAGGCCCCGTCGGTGGCGGTCCACGACTGTGTCGGCTCCAATCTCAGCGTCCATCTCTATCAGAAACGGGTCAATCGGGTGGTGCCGCGGGAGAACGAGGCGGTCAACGAATGCTGGATCTCCGATCGCGACCGCTTCAGCTACAAGGGGCTGGAGCGGGATCGGCTGTTGGTGCCGATGGTGAAGGAGGCGGGGGAGTGGCGTGAGGTCGCATGGGAGGAGGCGCTCGAGAGGGCCGCGTCCCTGCTCAAGGCCAATGCCGGCGACGGCCTCGGCCTGCTGGCCTCCCCTTCCGCCACTCTCGAGGAGCTGTTCCTCCTCAATCGCATCGGCAACGGCCTCGGCAGTGCCAATATCGACCATCGTCTGCGGCAGGGTGATTTCCGTCTCGATGCGGAGGGGGTCGCTCTGGGGGGGCTGGGTACTCCCCTCGCCGAACTCTCCCGGGCCGGCGCGGCCCTGGTGATCGGTGGCAACCCCCGCAAGGAGCAGCCCATGCTCGGCCACCGGCTCCGCAAGGCGGCTCTCGCAGGCGGAAAGATCAGTTATCTCAACGGTCGCGAGTTTCCGCTCAACTACCGGCCCCATGCGGTGATCACCGCCGCTCCCGGCAGATGGGTGGAGGAGCTGGCGGCCATTGCTGCGGCACTCTTCAACCTCGCCGGTGGCGAACCGCCCGCCCATCTCTCCCCGCTGCTGGAGGGAGTGGAGATCGGTGACGACCATCGACGTATCGCCGAGAGCCTGGTAGAGGCGGAACGTCCTCCCGTCCTGCTCGGCGTGCAGGCCGTCGCCCATCCCGATTTCTCCTGGCTGGCGTCACTCGCCTCCGCCATCGCCGGGGCGAGCGGCGGGCGTCACGGTGTGATCACCGAGGGGGGCAACGGAGCCGGGGCCTGGCTGGCGGGCGTCGTTCCCCACCTGGATGCGGGAGGGGGGCGTCGCAGTCGCCCCGGCCTCGATGCGCGGGGAATGCTGGAACAGCCGAGATCCGCCTACCTGCTCCAGGGGGTCGAACCCTCGGCCGACTGCTGGGATCCCCTGGTGGCCGGCGGGGCCCTCGAGGGTGCCACCGTGGTGGCGCTCACCTCCTTCGACACCCCGGAACTGCGCGCCCTGGCCGACGTGATGCTGCCGGTGGCCGCCTGGAGCGAGACCTCCGGCACCTACGTCAACGCCGAGGGGCGCTGGCAGAGGGTGCGCGCCCTCGCCGAAGCACCCGGTGACGCCCGACCCGGCTGGAAAGTGCTGCGGGTCCTGGGCAACCTGCTCGATCTGGAGGAGTTCGACTACCAGTCCAGCGAGGAGGTGGCCGACACCCTCCGTGCCCTGATGGAAGAGTTGGGGTCGGCCAACGACACCGTTCCGTCTCTTCCCGGGATGCGGCGCCTGAAGGGAGAGGGGATGGTCCGTCTCGCCGCCGCCGCCCCCTATCGGGTGGACGGCCTGGTGCGTCGTTCGCGCCCCCTGCAGGAGACCGTGGACGGCCGCGATCTGGCCCTGCGCATCCATCCCGACGACGCCACGTCGCTGGGGCTGGCGGAAGCGGAACTGGTACTGGTACGCCAGGGCGAGGCGGTGGTGAGTGTGCCCCTGGTGCTGGACGAAGGGGTGGCTCGCGGATGCGGATGGCTGCCCGCGGCCAGTGAGTGGTCCGGTCGCCTGGGCGGAATGATCGCCCCCATGGAGATCTCCGCGGATTGACGAGGCCTGTCGCGCCGGCGGCGCTGGAGGACGAAGAACAGACCCATGATCGAGCTGTTAATCATACTTGCCAAGATCATCCTCATCGTCGGCCCGCTGATGGGCGCGGTGGCCTATTTCACCTATGCCGAGCGCAAGATCATCGGCTACATGCAGGTGCGACTGGGCCCCAACCGCGTCGGCCCGAAGGGGTGGGGACAGCCCATCGCCGATGCCGTGAAGCTGATGTTCAAGGAGATCGTGGTTCCGGCCCAGTCCAACCGCTATCTCTTCCTGCTGGCGCCGGTGCTCTCCATCGCCCCCTCGCTGGCCGCCTGGGCGGTGGTGCCGTTCGGCGACGGGCTGGTGCTGGCCGATATCGATGCCAGTCTGCTCTACATCCTGGCACTCACCTCCACGGGGGTGTACGGCATCATCGTCGCCGGCTGGTCGGCCAACTCCAAGTACTCCTTCCTCGGCGCCATGCGTTCGGCGGCCCAGGTGGTGGCCTACGAGATCGCCATGGGTTTCGCCCTGGTGGGGGTGCTGATCGCCGCCGGCAGCCTGAACCTGCGGGAGATCGTGCTGGCCCAGCAGGGGGGGATCTGGCACTGGTATTTCCTGCCGCTGCTGCCGCTGTTCCTGGTCTACTATATCTCCGGCGTGGCCGAGACCAACCGCGCCCCCTTCGACGTGGCCGAGGGCGAGTCGGAGATCGTCGCCGGCTTCCACGTGGAGTATGGCGGGATGGCCTTCGCGGTCTTCTTCCTCGCCGAGTACGCCAACATCATCCTCGTCTCCATGCTGGTGAGCCTGCTCTTCTTCGGCGGCTGGAACTCCCCCTTCGAAGGTATCTGGGGGCTCGAGACCCTGTTCGGCTGGGTGCCGGGCCTGGTCTGGCTGCTGGTCAAGACATCCTTCTTCATGTTCACCTTCCTGTGGCTGCGCGCCACCTTCCCTCGCTACCGTTACGACCAGATCATGCGGCTGGGGTGGAAGGTGTTCATTCCGGTCACCATCGTCTGGCTCCTGGTGGTGGGCGTGGCCGTGGTAGGCGACCTCCCACCCTGGTGGGGCTGAGGAGAGACGAACCATGAGAATGCTCCGACACTGGATCAAGAGCCTCACCCTCTGGGAACTGATGCAGGGCCTGCGGGTTACCGGCCGCTACCTC
Source organism: Gammaproteobacteria bacterium (assembly GCA_027001815.1). Classification (GTDB taxonomy): domain Bacteria; phylum Pseudomonadota; class Gammaproteobacteria; order JALTLT01; family JALTLT01; genus JALTLT01. The sequence goes on from JALTLT010000476.1 coordinate 8,810, forward strand.
TTCTCGAAGAAGATCACCGTCCAGTATCCAGAGGACAAGACCCCGCTCTCGCCACGATTCCGCGGGCTGCACGCCCAGCGCCGCTATCCCAGTGGCGAGGAGCGCTGCATCGCCTGCAAGCTGTGCGAGGCGGTCTGCCCGGCGCTCGCCATCACCATCGAGTCGGCGGTGCGGGAGGATGGGCAGCGCCGCACCACCCGTT
>JALTLT010000477.1 GCA_027001815.1 Gammaproteobacteria bacterium
CCCGATAACGTCTCCCGCCCCTATCTCGCCGAGCGCTGGGAGGCGTCCGAGGATCTGCGGGAGTGGACCTTCTACCTGCGCCGCGGCGTGAAGTGGAGCAACGGCGATGAATTCAACGCCGATGATGTGATCTTCAACTTCACCCGCTGGCTCGATCCCAAGACCGGCTCCTCCAACCTCGGCCTGTTTGATGCCATGCTGGAGGAGTACGAGACCGGCGAGACGGACGACAGCGGTAAGCCGAAGAAAGCCAAGCGCATGCGCTCGGACGCGCTGGAGAAGGTGGACGACTACACCGTGAAGCTCCGCCTCTCGCGTCCGGTGCTGTCGATCCCTGAGAACCTGTTCAACTATCCTACCGCCATCGTCCACCGCGACTTTGAGAAGCACGGCGCCGATGTGCTGGCCTGGCCGGTGGGCACCGGCCCCTACACCATTGCCGAATTCCAGGTGGGGCAGAAGTGCGTGCTGCGGCGTCGTCCCGAGCCCTACTGGGGTGAGGCGCTCGACGATCTGCTCATCGGCGGCCCCATCTGGCTCGACGAGATCCACTACTATGATCACGGTGCGGTCTCGGCCGCCCAGCTGGCCGCCTTCGCCTCGGGCCAGGTGGACATGACCTTCGAGGTGGGCAAGGATTCGCTCCAGATCGCCCAGGCGATCCCCGATGCGGTGATCCACGAGGCGGTCACCGCCCAGACGGCGGTGATGCGCATGCAGGTGGACAAGGAACCCTTCACCGACTGGCGCGTGCGCCGGGCGATCCAGCTCTGTTGCGATGCCTCGGTCTATCCCGAGCTGGTCTACTTCGGCCGCGGGGCGGTGGGCGAGCACCACCATGTGGCGCCGATCCACCCCGAGTACTATCAGCTACCGGCCTTTCGCCGTAACCTCGAGGAGGCACGGCGGTTGCTGGGCGAAGCCGGCTACGCCGACGGACTGGAGCTCACCATCGACTGCGGCAACACCAACGGCCCCTGGCAGCAACAGGTGGTGGAGATCTTCCAGAAACAGCTCGAGCCCGCCGGCATCCGCTTGAAGATCAATCTCATGCCCGCGTCGCAGTACTGGGAGATCTGGGACAAGACGCCCTTCGGCATCACCGCCTGGACCCACCGGCCGCTCGGCACCATGGTGCTGTCCCTGGGCTATCGCAGCGGCGTGCCTTGGAATGAGTCCCATTATGCCAATCCCGACTTCGACCGGGCGTTGGACGACGCGGAATCCACGCTCGACGTCGAGAAGCGGCGTCAGAAGATGAAGAAGGTGGAGGAAATCCTCCAGCGCGATGCGGTCATCGTGCAGCCGCTGTGGCGGCCGGTGTTTAATGTCGCCTCCAGGCGGGTGAAGGGCTACCGGTTGCACCCCACCCAGTACCACCTGTTCCACCGGGTGTGGCTCGAGGGCTGAGGCGGCCTCGGGGAGCCGGCGGTGGCGGCCCTGGTGCTGCGACGGGTGCTTTCGGCCCTGGCCATCATGGCGGTGGTCTCCTTTCTGCTGTTCCTCATCTTCGAGGCAGACAAGCTGGCTGTCGCCGGCCGCGTGCTGGGGCCCTACTCCACCCTCGAACAGCGGGAGCTGTGGCTGCAGCAGCAGGGTTATGACCGCCCCTTCCTGCTGCGCTACGGCGAATGGGTGCTGAACGCGCTGCGGGGGGATTTCGGCGAATCGTTGCGGTTCAAGGTGCCGGTGGTGGACATCCTGCTGCCGCGCCTGGCCAACACCGCCCTCCTTGCCGGACTGGTGTTCGCCCTGATGATCCCCCTCGCCCTCACCCTCGGCATCCTCGCCGGCATGCGCGAGGGCTCGGCGCTGGACCGCGGCATTTCCTTCCTCGCCATTGTCACCACCAGCATCCCCGAATTCGCCTCCGCCGCCCTGCTGGTGGCGCTGTTCGTCTTCACCCTCGGCTGGCTGCCCGGCACCTCCGCCATGACCGCCGGCTTCGACTGGCGCGAGCTGGTGCTGCCGGTGGTGGTGCTGGTACTGTATGATTTCGGCTATGTCGCCCGGATGACCCGCGCCTCCATGGCCGAGGTCATGGCCGCTCCCTATGTGCGCACCGCCATCCTCAAGGGCCTGCCGCGCTGGCGGGTAGTGCTGGTCCACGCCCTTCGCAACGCCCTGATCGCCCCCTTCACGGTGGTGGTGCTGCAGCTCAACTGGCTGCTCTCGGGCGTGATCGTGGTGGAGGTGTTCTTCGCCTACAAGGGCTTCGGCTCGCTCCTCTATGATG
>JALTLT010000478.1 GCA_027001815.1 Gammaproteobacteria bacterium
GGGTTGAGCCTCTTTCCCGGGGTGCGCTCCCTGCTCGCCGAGCGGGGGCGCCGTTACCTGGCGGCGGGCTGCTGGGAGAAGGCGGAGAGGCGGATCCGCGAGGCGCTCGATGCGGCGGGAGAGAGGGAAGAGGAGGCGGTGCTCCACGTGGACCTCGGTATCGCCCTGCAACACCAGGGGCGGGAGGAGGAGGCGGAACGGCAATATCGTGCCGCCCTGGCAATCGAGGCCCTGCCGGGGGGGTGGACCAACCTGGGGACGCTGGCGCTGAGGCGCAACGACGTGAACGGCGCCCTCACCTGTTTCGACCGCGCCCTGACGATCGATCCGGAAGACGCCGATGCCCGTTTCAACCGATCCCTCGCCCTGTTGCTCGCAGGCGATCTCGAGGCCGGATGGCGGGAGTACGAGTGGCGTCTGCGGCGCCCCTGCAGCGGGGTGATCGAACCGCCGGGCGAGCGCTGGCGGGGGGAGCCGCTCTCCGGTCGCCGGCTCCTGGTCTATGCCGAGCAGGGGTATGGCGACACCTTCCAGTACTGCCGTTTCCTGCGGCTGGCGAAGGAACGGGGGGGAGAGGTGGTGTTTCGCTGCCAGCCCGGCCTGGGGGCGGTTCTGCAGGGGCTCGAAGGGGTGGATGAACTCATCGACTGGGCAGAGCAGCCCGATCGGACGATTCCCTACCACTTCCATCTTCCCCTGATGAGCCTTCCCGCCGTGCTGGAACTGGATGGTGACGCCCTGCCCGGCGAGATCCCCTATCTGCATGCCGACCCGCTGCGGGTGAACGCCTGGCGGGAGCGGCTGGGGAAGGAGGGGTTCAAGGTGGGGCTGGTCTGGGCGGGACGCCCGACCCACCAGAACGACCGCAACCGTTCGGCACCGCTGGAGGTGTTCGAACCGCTCGGTGCGCTGCCGGAGGTGCGTCTGTTCAGCCTCCAGAAGGGTGAAGCCGCGGGTCGACTCCAACAGGTGGAGTGGGCGCGGGATCGGGTCGTGGATCTTGGCACGTCTCTTGAATGTTTCTCGGAAACGGCCGCCCTCCTGGAGGTGCTGGACCTTGTCGTCACCGTCGATACGGCGGTGGCCCATCTGGCCGGGGCCCTGGGCAGGCCGTGCTGGCTGCTGCTGCCCTTCGCCCCCGACTGGCGCTGGCAGTTGCAGCGGGAGGACTCTCCCTGGTACCCCACGCTCAGGCTCTTCCGCCAGGCGCGGCCGGGTGACTGGGAAGGGGTCGTCCGCGAGGTCTTCCGGCGGCTGGGAAAGGGTATTCCCCCGGCGCGCCAGTGACCGGCTCACCCTGAACACTCAGGGAAGGATGACGGTGAATGGCGGCAACCGGATCGCCATGTCCGTCGCAATTACCCCCGAGAGGCCGCAAGGGCGGCCGAAACGCAGGAGACAGTGTCATGCCACTCGTCATCAACACCAATACGGCGGCTTTCAACGCCATTCGCAACCTCAACAAGACCCAGGGTGAGATGCAGACCTCCCTGCAGCGCCTCTCCTCGGGTCTTCGCATCAACAGTGCCAAGGACGACGCGGCGGGCCTCGCGGTGGTGGAGAGTTTCACCAAGCAGATCCGTGGCAACGCCATGGCGATCCGCAACGCCTCGGACGGCATCTCCCTGGCGCAGAGCGCCGAGTCCGCGCTGGCCCAGTTGAGCGACAATCTGCAGCGGATCCGTGAGCTGGCGATCCAGGCGGCCAGTGGCTCCATCTCGAACTCCAACCGTTCCCAGCTCCAGAAGGAGGTGGATCAGCTCACCCAGGAGATCAGCCGGGTGATCCAGACCGCCGACTTCAACGGCACGGCGCTGCTCAGCTCCACCAGCACCCTCACTTTCCAGGTGGGCTACCAGGCGAGCGCCAACGCCCAGGTGAAGGTCTCCACCACCAATGTCACCGGCATCGCCGGCTACAGTGGCGATCTGGAGGCGACCGGGACCATCAACATCACCACCTCGGCCAACGCCTCGGCGGCGCTGGGGAGCCTGGACAGCGCCATCACCACCGTTGCGCAGCAGCGCGCCACCTTCGGGGCGGTGCAGAACCGCTTCGAGGCGGTGATCTCCAATCTCAGCGCCTTCAACGAATCGCTGACCGCTGCCCGCTCGCGGATCCAGGATGCGGATTTCGCCGCCGAGACGGCCAACCTGACCCGCACCCAGATCCTGCAGCAGGCGGGCATCTCCATGCTGGCCCAGGCCAACCAGTTGCCGCAGTCGGCGCTCT
>JALTLT010000479.1 GCA_027001815.1 Gammaproteobacteria bacterium
CAGGACGGCCTTTTTCGACAGCCTGCCAGGGAGCCCCCAAAAGGAAAGGAGATGGAAGAGAAGGAGAGATCACCCAGGCACGACGAACCGCTCAGCTACCTGCCGGAGTTCTGCGATATCCGTATCCTGTTCGGCGTGGTGCTGCTGGCCGAGCTGCTCGCCCTCGTCCTGATGCTGGCGGCCCACCGCCCGGGCCACGGCTGGGACCAGCTCGGCCTCGTCTCCCTCTTCGTCCAGTGGGTGGCACTCGGCTCCGCCGGCCTCCTCTGCGTGCTCCGCCCCGCCCTGCAGCGTCTTCCACCGGTGCGCGCAGGGCTGGCCAGTTACGGGGTGGTGATCGGCGTCTCGGCGGCGGTGGCCGGCGCCACCCTGGCGCTGGCCGGCCCCATGGGCCTGCACCACCTGGCCGAGAGCCCCCTCTGGTTCTTCGGCCGCACCCTCGCTATCAGCGCCATCGTCGGCGCGGCGGTGCTGCGGATCTTCTATCTCCAGCACCTGCAGCGCATCCACCTGGAGGCGGAATCGGCCGCCCGCATCGAGGCGCTCCAGGCGCGGATCCGTCCCCATTTCCTCTTCAACAGCATGAACACCATCGCCGCCCTCATCCAGGTGGCGCCCGAGAAGGCGGAACAGGCGGTGGAGAATCTCGCCGATCTCTTCCGTACCAGCCTCGACAGTGGGCGGCGGGGAGTGCCCCTGGCTACAGAGATCGAGTGTGCCCGCCGATATCTGGAGATCGAGGCCCTGAGACTGGGTGAACGCCTCGCAGTCGAGTGGGCCGTCGAGGCGCCGCCGGAAGAGGCCCTGGTGCCCCCGCTGATTCTCCAGCCGCTGCTGGAGAACGCCATCTACCATGGCATCGAGAATCTCGAGCAGGGGGGCACCATCCGCGTCGGAGGGCAGCGACGGGGCCACCGCTACTGCCTGGTGATCGACAACCCCCTGCCGGAACAGACGCGGGAGAGACGCCACCAGGGACGCCGGCTGGCCTTCGAGAACATCGCCGAACGGCTGCAGATCGCCTTCGGCGGAGGGGGCACCCTGGAGATGAGGAAAGAGGCAGGGCACTGTACCGTGACCCTCTGCTTCCCGGCTGGAGGTATGGAGAGATGAGTTTGCGAGTCCTGATCGCCGACGACGAGATGCCTGCCCGCATCCGCCTGCGCAACCTGGTGGAGCGCCACGGCGGCTGCCAGGTGGTGGCAGAAGCGAGCAACGGTCGCCAGGCCCTGGACGCCTGCAGGGAACACCGGCCCGATATCGCGCTTCTGGATATCCGCATGCCCGGCATGGATGGCCTCGAGGCGGCCCGCCGCATCGCCGAACTGCCGACCCCACCCTCGGTGGTCTTCACCACCGCCTACGATCACCACGCCCTGGAGGCCTTCGAGGCGGACGCCGTGGACTACCTGCTCAAGCCGGTACGCCTCGAACGCCTTGCCCAGGCCCTGGAGAAGGCGCAGCGGGTGCGTGCCGGCCTGAACGGCTCCTCCGAGCCCCCCACCCGCACCCACATCAGCGTCCAGCACCGGGGAGCCCTGCGACTCATCCCCATCGAGGAGATCATCTACTTCCAGGCGGAACAGAAATACGTCACCGTCCGCCACCTGGGCGGGGAGGCGCTCATCGAGGAGTCTCTGAAGTCGCTGGAGAAGGAGCTGGGCGGGCGATTCGTCCGCATCCACCGCAACGCCCTGGTCGCCGCCTCGCGGCTGGCCGGCATGCGCCGCTCCGCCGATGGCCGCCACGTGGCCCTGTTGCGCGACTGTGACGAGGAGCTGGAGATCAGCCGGCGGATGGCGCCGGAGGTGCGCCGCTTCCTCACCGGCAAGCAGGAGGGGGTCAGGAGTCCGTCGCGGTCGGAGGGGTGAACGAGGCCAGCAGGGCCCGCAGCCGTTCCGCCGCCGCCTCGATGGCGGCATCCACCCGACCACCGAACAGTTCCGGCGTGTTGATGCCGACGATGCGGGGCACCAGTTCCCGCCCGTCGGGGCCGAGAAAGAGCATGGTGGGCGTCACCGAGATGTCGTAGCGCACCATCAGGGCGTCGGTCTCCACCTGGCGCCCGTCGAAATCCCGCAGCTCACTGCCCTCGTCGAGCATCACCTTGCGGATCACCACCCGGTCGTCGTACTCCCCGGAGAGGATCATGGGACGCAGGATCTCCGCCTCCAGGAGTTCGCAATAGCCGCAGTGCTCGGCCGAGAAGACCACCAGCAACGGTACCCCCAGGGAACGCGCCAGGCGGCCGTCGGCGGCCAGGTCACCGCTCTCCGGTACCTCTGCCGCACCGGCCGCCGACGACAGCCAGAGCAACAGCAGCAGACCGCCCCACCAGGAACACGAAACCTTCACATTCTCCTCCGTTCCAGCCCTCTTTCCCGCTTCGACAGGTGCCCTGCAGCAACGTTCCACCACCGGCTCGCCGTCGATACCTTACCACAGAGGGGCAGATCGACCACCTCCCCCACGCTGGCGCGGATCGCCCCGATTTTGTAGTATCGGCCCACCCTGCCCAGATCCCACAGGAGTCCCTGCGTCATGTCCGCCCACACCCTGCGCATCGCCACCCGTCAGAGCAAGCTCGCCCTCTGGCAGGCCAACCACGTCCGCGACCGTCTGATGGCGATCCATCCCGGCCTGGAGGTGGAACTGGTCACCATGACCACCAAGGGCGACCGCATTCTCGACGCACCGCTGGCCAAGGTGGGCGGCAAGGGGCTGTTCGTCAAGGAGCTGGAGAACAGCCTGCTGGCGGGCGACACCGACATCGCCGTCCACTCCATGAAGGATGTGCCGATGGAACTCCCGGAGGGTCTCCAGATCAGTGTCGTCCTCGAGCGGGAGGATCCCCGCGACGCCTTCGTCTGCAACCGCCACGCGAGTCTCGGCGAGCTGCCGGAGGGGGCCCGCGTGGGGACCTCCAGCCTGCGCCGCCGCTGCCAGCTCGCCGGCATGCGCCCCGATCTGCAGATCCTCGACCTGCGCGGCAACGTTGACACCCGTCTGCGCAAGCTCGACGAGGGCCAGTACGACGCCATCATCCTCGCCGCCGCGGGCCTGCGCCGCCTCGGCTGGGAGGCGCGCATCACCGAGACACTGGAGCCCGAGACCATGCTGCCCGCCGTCGCCCAGGGGGCCATCGGCATCGAATGCCGGAGCGACGACAGCCGGGTCCGCGAACTGCTCGCCCCCCTGGACCATCCCACCACCCACCTGCGGGTGCAGGCGGAACGGGCCTTCAACCACCGCCTCGAGGGGGGCTGCCAGGTCCCCATCGGCGGCCACGCCGTGGTGGAACACGACGTCATCCTGCTGCGCGGGCTGGTGGGCAGCCCCGACGGCCGCGAGACAGTGCAGGGCATCATCTCCGGCCGACCCGGCGATGGGGAGGAACTGGGCCGGGTACTGGCGGAGGACCTCCTCTCCCGCGGTGCCGACCGCCTGCTGGCCGCCGCCCTGGCCGACAGCGGAGAGCACTGAGACGTCATGGGCGGCGAGCGCTGCGGCGTGGTGGTGACCCGCCCCGTCGCCCAGGCCGCCGGTCTCGTGGAGGCACTCCGCACCGCCGGTCTCGAGCCGATCCCCTTCCCCGCCATGGAGATCCTCCCGCCCCGCGACTGGGAGGCGGCGGACCGCGCCCTCCACCGGCTGGCGCACTTCGACCGCGTCCTCTTCATCAGCGCCAACGCCGTCGCCGGCGCCTTCGGACGGCTCGCCCACCTGCAGATCCCCTTCCCGGCGGGACTCCCCACGGCCGCCATCGGCCGGGCCACCGCCCGTGCCCTGGCACGGCACGGCCTCACCGGGGTTCTGACCCCGGAAGGGGGTCACGACAGCGAGGCCCTGCTCCGTCACCCGCTCTTCGAGCCGCCGCTGGAGGGGCAGGAGATCCTCATCATCCGCGGAGAGGGGGGAAAGGAGCTGCTGGCCCGCACCCTCACCGGGCGCGGCGCACGGATCACCTATGCGGAGGTCTACCGGCGGGAGCGGCCCACAACGGACCCCACCCCCCTGCTGGAACGGTGGGAGAGGGGGGAGGTGCAGGTGGTCACCGCCACCAGCGGCGAGATCCTGCGCAACCTGGCCACCCTGCTGGGTGAGAGGGGACGCCCCCTCCTGCGGCGCACCCCGCTGGTGGTGATCAGCCCATCTATGGTACAACTTGCCCGGCGGATGGGGGTCACCGCCCCCGTCGTTCAGGCCGCCGGACCCGATGATGGCTCCGTTGTGGAGGCGACGTTGCACCTCTGCCGGAAATCGCCACCCACCCCACCCGTCCCGTAATCGAGAAGAGATGAGCGAACAGGATCAGGAGAAGAAGGAAGCACCGGCAGAGAGGAGCGACCCGGAGCGACCGGAGCCACCCCCCCCGGAGGGGGCGGGGGAGGAGGAACGCACCGCCGAAGAGGGGGAGGAGAGATCGCCTTCTCCCCCACCGGAGAGGGAGGCCGCTTCGCCACCCCCCTCTGCCGGCCCCCCTCCCTCCGGCCGCGCGCCGCTCCTCCTGCTCACCCTCGGCCTGCTGCTGGTGGCGGTTGGCACCGCCTATCTCACCTGGAGCGATCGACAGCAGGGCCGCGCCCTGGACGGGATCGAGGAACGCCTCGCCGCCCTGGAGGGGAGCATCCGCCAGGAGAGTGGGCGGATCGACGGCCTGCAGGCGACCCTCGAGGAGTCACGCCGCGGGAACCTCTCGCGCCTCGAGGCCCTGGAGCAGCGCCTCTCCGCACTCGTCACCGCCCATACCACTCTCGAGCAGGCGGTAGTGGCCCTCGGCCGCAAGAACCAGGCCGCCGAGGGCGACTGGAGCCTCGCCGAGGTGGAGTATCTGCTGCTGGTGGCCAACCGGCGGCTGCAGCTCGCCCGCGACGTGGAGACCGCCATCCGCGCCCTGCTCGACGCCGACCGGCGGCTGCGCGACATGGCCGACCCGAAGCTGCTCACCGTGCGCAACGCCATCGCCAAGGCCCTGACGCGGCTGCGTGCCGTCCCCCGCGTCGACGTCAGCGGCCTGGCCCTCGAGCTGGAGAATCTGGCCCGACAGGCCGCCGGCCTCACGCCCCGCTCCGCCCAGCCCCGCGCCCTTCTCGAACGGCTCTCGCGGACTGAAGAGAGTGCCGCTCCGCCCGACGAGGGCAGCGCGGTCGAGCCGGAGAAGAGCCTCGCCGGCCTCTGGGAGCAGCTCCGTTCGCTGGTGGTGATCCGTCGGCACGACCAGCCGATCACCCCCATGCTCGCTCCGGAACAGATGGAGCTGGTGCGCCAGATCCTGCGCCTGCGCCTGGAGGCCGCGCGCTCCGATCTGCTGGCCGCCGACGGGGAGCGCTGGCTGTTGGACCTGGCCTCCGCCGCCGAGTGGCTGGAAGAGAACTTCGACACCTCCGAGCCGGCTGCGGCCAGCCTTCTGGAAGCGCTGGAACGGCTGCGGGGAGTGGATGTCGACCCCACCCTTCCCGACATCTCCGAACCCCTTCACCTGCTCCGCCGGGTGATGGAGGGGCCGGTGGACGCGGGTGAGTAGACCATGACTCCCCGCGCCCTCATCGTCCTGCTGCTGGCCCTCGTCGGTTCGGTGGCGCTCGGCATCTTTCTGGTGCGCGATCCCGGTTACCTCCTGATCGCGGTCGGTCCCTGGAGCGTGGAGACCACCCTCAGCCTGGCGGTGCTGGCGCTGCTCCTCTTCTACCTGCTGCTCTATTACGCCCTGGGCCTCCTCTTCGGCCTCCTCGCCCTCCCCGAACGCAACCGACGCTGGCGGAGGAGACGACGCCTGCAGCGTGCCCGCAACAGCCTCTACCGCGGCCTGGAACTGCTCGCGGAGGGGCGCTGGCGGGCCGCCGAAAAGGAGCTGATCCGGCTGGTGGAGGCGAGCGAGGCGCCCCTCCTCAACTACCTCGGTGCAGCCCGCGCCGCCCAGGGCCAGCGCCAGCCCCAGCGACGCGACCGCTATCTCCACAAGGCGCACTCCGTCGCCCCGCAGAAGGAGCTGGCAGTGGGGCTGACCCAGGCGGAACTGCAGCAGGCCCAGGGGCAACTGGAGCAAGCGCTGGCCACCCTCAAGCGGTTGCAGGGGATCGCCCCCCGCAACCCCCACCTGGTGGAGCTGCATCTGAATCTGGTGCGGCTGCTGAAGGAGTGGGACGAGGTGCTGGAGCTGTTGCCCCCCGCCCGCAAGCTCCATCTCCTGGAGAACGGCGCCGTCTCCGAACTGGAGCAGGAGGCCCATCGCCACCGTTTCCTGCGCGTGGTCGCCGACGGCAGCCTGGAACAGATCCGCCAGGCGTGGTCGAGACTGCCGAAGCGGCTGCGCGAACAGCCGGAGATCGCCCGCCCCTTCATCGAGGCGCTGGTGGAGGGGGGCGAGGAACAGGAGGCGGAGGGCCTGATCCGCGGACTCCTCAAACACCACTGGGAATCCGCCCTCGTCCATCTCTACGGCCGTCTGGAAGGGGTCCCCGCGGGACGGCGTCTCGCCCAGGTGGAGAGCTGGCTCAAGCTCCATCCGGGCGATGGCGCGCTGCTGTTGACCGCCGGCCGTCTCTGTCTGCAGGAGCGGTTGTGGGGCAAGGCGCGCAGCTACCTGGAGGCGAGCCTCGGCGCCGCCCCCAGCGCCGAGGCCTGGCAGGAGCTTGGCCGGCTCCTGGACCGGATGGACGAGAAGGAGAAGGCGAGGGCCTGTTTCGAAGAGGGGCTGGCGCTGGCCACCGGTCAACCCGTGCGGGAACTGCCTCCCATCAACAACAGCGAACCGGCAGCCGCCACCCCGCCAGAACCGCCGCCCGATGCGCTGATGGGCGTCTCGCCGGTGGAACGCGGATAGGGCGCCACCTCAGCCCGCCTTGCGACGGGCCTGCTGGGAGTTGTATTCGAAGGCATCGGAGAAGAGCCGCTCCTCCGGCAACCCACGGGCGAGAAACGCCTCCCGCGCCGCCTCGATCATCACCGGCGGACCACAGACGTAGAGATCGACCCCCGAGAGATCGGCGTAATCCTCCACCACCGCCTCGTGGACCCAACCGGTGCGTCCCTGCCAGGCATCGTCCGCCGACGGCTCGGAGAGGACGGGAGTGAAACGGAACCAAGGGTGCTCCTCCATCCAGCGCTCGGGAAGATCGGCCAGATAGAGGTCGCGCCGCGCCCGTACCCCCCAGTAGAGGTGGAGCGGACGCCCGTTGCCGAGCTGGATCGCCTCCTCCACCAGCCCCTTGAGGGGCGCAAAGCCGGTCCCGCCCCCCACCATCACCATGGGACGCTCCGACTCGGCCCGCAGATAGAAACTGCCCAGGGGCGCGTCGATCTTGAGCAGCTCTCCCACCTTCATCTCCTCGAAGACGTGGTGGCTGAAGCCCCCGCCCGGCACGCGGCGGATGTGCAGTTCCAGTCTCGACTCGCTACCGGGCGCGTTGGCGATGGAGAAGGAGCGGCGCTCACCACCCGGCCGGAGGATGTCCAGATACTGGCCGGCATGGTAGTGGAGTCTCGGCACCTCAGGAAGCCTCAACCAGACCCGCATCACATCGTGGGCGAGCCTCTCCAGCCCCTCCACCTTGCAACGCAGCTCGCGCAGGATCTCCGGCGGCGCCAGTTCCACTCCGGAGACCTCCAACAGCAGATCGGAACGGGGGAGCGCCTGGCACAATAGCACCTCCGGCGGCGGGGCATCACCGCCACCGACCACCACGTCCGTATCGTCGGCGAACCCCACCTCTCCCTCCAGCAGCCGGGCGAGACACTGACCGCACTTGCCCTGGGTACAGCCATAGGGGAGGCCGACGCCTTGCCGCAACGCCGCCTCGAGCACCCGCTCACCGGGTTCCGCGACAAAGGTCAGTTGGGGGTCCTGCAATCGAATGGTGTAGGCCATCGCTCTCGTCCGCATGCCGGAAACAGGCGTGCTATTGTACGCGAAAATTGGTTGACTGAAACCCTTGGTTTTTCTGCTGGAACCGGGGCCGGAGCAGGAGGACGGCACGGCGCCTCGATCAGACGATGATGTTGATGGGGTCCCCCACGTCGATGCGCAGCTCCCGGCTCGCATTGCCCTGGTTGACCGCCACCTCCACCAGGCCGTTGGCGTTCTCGTACCAGAACGCCTCCCCCTTCTCCACCTGGCAGAAGGTTCGGGCGTGGGAAAGACTGTGACCCCGCACGGTGATGATGGCGCTGGAGGGCACCGAGGAGGCGCGCACACCGGTCACCAGATTCCCGTAGTGGTCCACGTACACCACCCTCGGCAGCTCGTCGGGCCACTCCGGCTGGAGGCGGAGATCGATCGGCTGGGGCTCCGCCGCCGGCATCTCCCCCACCGCGATGCAGGCCGCCACCGGCGCAAAGAGGTCCCGGCCGTGAAAGCTGCTGGAGAGCCGGTCGGGACGCCAGGTGACGTCCCACCACTCGACCTCGGTGCCACGCCGGGCGGGGATGTTGAACAGGCCGTTGTCCGGCCCCACGAACCAGCGATCGTCCACCCGCACCAGCGCGGCGCGGCGATCGCCTCCCACCCCGGGGTCGACCACGCCGAGAAAGATCGTCCCGGGAGGGAACTCCTCCACGTAGGCGGCCAGCAGGTAGGAGGCCCCCTTGACGTCGAAGGGGGGGACATCGGAAAAGAGATCGACCACCGGGATTCCGGGAGCCATGCGGTAGAGAACCGCCATCATCTGGCTCACGTACGGTCCGCGCGATCCGAAATCGGTAAAGAGAACGATCATGGCAATGGAAGGATCCTCGAGGCAAGACGCCTGATTCAAGGAAAGCCGATCGAGCCCCTTTCGGCAATAGCGGATTTCCCCGATTGCCAGGCGTGGCTGAAGAACGACGAGTGCCTCGGCAGCCCCGCGGACGCGCCTCCCCTCTCCCCGATCCAATCGGGATAGGGGCGGTCAGCATAGCTGACCGAGCCCCTCCCACACCACCCGGCATGCGGTTCCGCACCGGGCGGTTCGGGAAGTTGAGGTCATGAGAGCCGGG
>JALTLT010000480.1 GCA_027001815.1 Gammaproteobacteria bacterium
GGATGGCGGGGCCGGCCTTTTCGGCGAAGCAGGACAGCACAGCCGAAAAGGGTTCACGGCGTCCCCCGGGAGGGCCTTCCCGCCTCTCGGGGCGGAGTGACCTTCAGCTTGAAGTCCGACAGGCTGCCAGTCTCATTGAAAACGTGAGGAAGCCGGAAATCGCATTTTCGGCTTCCGGCGTCGAAAAAGGCCAGGATGGCCGTTTTCGACATCCAGCTAACTCTCCAGCAGCCGCGGCATCAGCTCGACCAGATTGCATGGACGGGTGCGATAGTCGAGCTGGGCCTGGATGAGCTTGGTCCATGCGTCACGACACGCCCCCGTGGAACCCGGCAGGGAGAAGACGAAGGTGCCGTTGGCCACCCCGGCGACGGCGCGTGACTGCATGGTGGAAGTCCCGATCTCCTCCCATGAGAGGCTGCGGAACATCTCGCCGAAACCCTCGATCACCTTGTCCAGCAGCGGACGGACCGCCTCCGGGGTTCCGTCGCGGCCGGTGAGGCCGGTGCCACCGGTGGTAATCACCACCTGCACCCCGGGATCGGCGATCCAGCGCGACACCTCGGCACGAATGCGATAGATGTCGTCCGGTACGATGCACTTCTCCGCCAGGCGGTGCCCCGCCTCCTCCAGCATCCTCTTCAGGGTGGCGCCGGACTTGTCGGTTTCCTCCGTGCGGGTGTCGGAGATGGTGAGTACGGCGATGCTGAGGGGCACGAACTGGCGCTCATTGCTCATGGAAGAAAGCTCCTCGCGTTGTTCCGGATCAGGGGGCCGCCGCTGCCGGCGGGGCGACTATCGACTGTGTCCAATGTAGCCTGTGCTCTCGAGAAAATCACGCGCCAGCGCCTCGTAGATGGGAGTTCTGCAGACCAGCCGCGAGGTGCCGGCGGCAACCAGCGAGGTGGCCATCATGGGGATGATCATGTCCGGGTCGGAGGTCATCTCCATGACGATCACGAAGGCGGTGATGGGGGTCTGCACCACCCCGGAGAAGTAGGCAACCATCCCCAGCAGGATGATCACCGAGGGATCGATGGCGCCGAAGAGCTGGGCGAACAGCGCGCCGAGACCGGCGCCGGTAGAGAGTGAGGGGGCAAAGATGCCGCCGGGGATCCCCGACAGGTAGGAGGCGAGGGTGGTCAGCAGCTTCATCAACGGATAGACGAACTGGGGCGCCACCTCCCCCTCCAGCAGGCCGCGCGCCTCGTGGTAGCCGCTGCCGTAGACCGAGCCGCCCGAGAGGGTGCCGAGCAGGGCCACGGCGAGGCCGCAGACGAAGGCGAGCCTCACCGGATGGCGACGGGCGTAGGGGGCGATCTGACGGGTGCTGAAGACCAGCAACTCGCTGAAACTGCCGCCCAGAAGCCCTCCCACCACCGCCACCAGGGGGATCACATACCAGTCCTGCCAGAGGTCGAAGGTGGCGGTGGAGTGGCCGAAGTAGTCGTAGTTGCCGAGGATCACGATCGCCACCAGACCGGCAAGGATCACCGCGGTGAGTACCACGCTGCTGGTGCGCCGGTCGAAGGAGCGGTACATCTCCTCCAGGGCGAACATGATCCCGGCCAGTGGCGTGTTGAAGGCGGCCGCCACGCCGGCCCCGCCACCCGCCAGGACCAGCCCCCGCTCCATGTAGTGGGCCGGGAAGCGGGTGAACCGGCCGAGGCTGTACATCACCGCCGCTCCCACGTGGACCGTCGGACCCTCTCGACCGATGGAGGCGCCGCACGCCAGGCCGCCGACGGTGAGCACCATCTTGGCCACCGCCACCCGCAACGAGAGGACGCTGTCCCGCAGCGAGTGGCCGGAGTGGGTCTGGAGCACGGCGATCGCCTGGGGGATGCCGCTGCCCCTGGCCGCCGGGAACCAGCGGTTGCTGATCCAGGCGAGCAGCGGCAGGCCGAGACCGAGAGTGAGCCACGGCCACCAGGGAAACCGCTCGTGCATGGCGAGAAAGAGGTTCTCGGCGGCGGTTCCGGAGATGGCGAACAGCGCCGAGGCGGCACCGACCGTGAGCGCCCCCACCCAGAAGGTGATGCGCACCCGCCACGAGGCGCCATGCAACAGCCGGAAGCGGGAGGAGCGGAGCCGACGGCGCATCTAGCGCCCTCCCCCGACCACCCGATCCCGCAGATAGAGAGGCAGCGCCTCGGCGGGATCCACCCCCTCCCCCGCCGAGGCGCTGCCTCTCTATCTGCGGGATCGGGTGGTCGGGGGAGGGCGCTAG
>JALTLT010000481.1 GCA_027001815.1 Gammaproteobacteria bacterium
ATCCCTGCCGGCCGGTCGCGGGAATGTCATGTGGAGAGGCTATGGTGATCGCTCCGACAGTGCCCGCCCTCTGCTCCCCCGGATGAGGGCGGATCGGGAACCGGCACCGGGCGTCGTTGGGGAGTGCCGCGGTCCATACGGGTTCGTGAAACAACGGCTGAACGGGAGGAGATTCCATGGGACAGAAAAACCCACCGGAACATGTCGGCGAAGAGGAGCGGCGCGGTCGCAGCCGCTCCAGGCGCCCGAGCGCCCCCCAGTTGCGGAAGGCGGTGGCACGGCGGCGTCTCGAGGAGCTGGCCGAGGAGCGGCGACTCCGCGAATCGCTCTACGACGTCTTCGGCGACGGACCCGACTGAATCCCCGTTCGCTCCGCACTCCCCTCTCCGGAGCGGAGAGGGTCCTTGCTCCTCGTCTCTCAGCTTTGCGATCGTCTGCCATCCCCGCGAAATTTTTTTCATCACCTCTTGCTAATATTATCAATCACTGATATAGTGTCTTCCATCTTGAGCATGCGGGCCGTTGCAGCGTTGCTCAGGAACTCAGCAACCACATTGACAATATTGGAGATTCATCATGAAAAAGATTCTTGCTATCACTGCTCTGGTTGGTGCCGCTGCTCTGTCCGCCCAGTCCGCTCAGGCCTGGTGGGGTGGTCCCTGGAACGGTTTCGGTGACGGCTGGGGCAACGGCGACTTCAGCTTCAACATGAGCGGCCGCGCTGCCGGCAACGGCTACGGCTACGGTGCTCCCTACTACGGCTACCCCTACTACGGCGTTGCCCCCTACGGTGTGGCCCCCTACGGCGTCGCTCCCTACGGTGTGGCCCCCTACGGCGCCCCCTACGGTGTCGTCCCGGCTCCTGCTGCTCCCAAGGCCGAGAGCAAGTAAGCAGCCCTTTCCTGAATCTTTCAGGATCGAAGGCGGGGAAGGGGGCGACCTCTTCCCCGTTTTCTTTTGTGGTTTTTGCCGCTCATGGCCTGGCATGGGTGAAATCGGCGATGCATCCCTGAATCGCACGCCAGCCGCCCGGTAGCAGCCTGTCGGGAGGTATGGGGTTCTCCTTGATCTGTCGTCGTCCCCGCGGCACCATGGAGCCACCGGCGGGGACGCCCCCGTCCCCCGGGTTTTCCAACCATGAAGCTCCGCAGTCAAATCTTTCTGGCCCTCTTCCTGATCGGTTTCGCACCGCTGGCGGCGTCGATCGTGCTCAACGTGCCGATGATCTTCGACCGCCTCGAGCTCTTTTTCCAGAAGGCCTACTTGCAGAACCTGCGAGCCGATTTCCGTGATCTGGACCAGCACCTGGCGAGCCGCCACGAGATGGTGCGTCTGCTGGCCAAGCTGCCGGAGCCCGGCACCCTGCTGGGTGTCGCCGGGGACAATCCGCCGCAGAAGACCCGCGAGGCGCGGGCCGCCTACGTGGAGTGGACCAATCACATTCTTCGGGACCAGCCCGATATCGTCCAGATCCTCTTTCTCGACACGGCGGGTCTCCCCCAGTTCTGGCTCGAACGGGAGGTTGGCGGCATCCGTCTCGTCCCGGGAGAGGGGCAACCGGACATGCCCGATCCCGAGTTCATCGAGGCGGCCCTGCGTCTTCCCCCGGGCGCGGCGCTGCCCGGCCGCATTCGCATCGACCCGGAGCGGGGCGAGTCGGACGTACGCCACTACATGAATCTGCGCCTCATCGGTCCCATCTATCCCTTCGATCCCCGCGGCACGGCGACGCTGGAGGGGGCGTCCCCGGCGAATCCTCTCGGTCTGGTGGTGATCAACGTGGATGTGGGGGGGATGGCCCACGCCTACCGCAACACCTGGTGGGTCCACGACGACGGGCACTACCTGCCGCTGGCCGCCACCAGCCGCCCCGATTCCAGTGCCTTCGAGGACTTTCCCGGCCTGGAACGGATCTTCTCCACCCACCGTCTCGGCCTCTGGAAGGGGGAGGGGCAGCAGGTGCTCTGGGTGCCACTGTTCGTCACCGAGCGGCAGGGTACCCTGTGGGTCGGTCGGGAGGTGGATCCTTCACCCATAGACCAGTTCCGGGAGGCCCTGGAGATCCGGGTCATCGCCATCGCGCTGGTCCTGCTCGGACTGATCCTGGTGTCGGCGCGCTGGTTCGCCGATCGGGTGGACAGTCTGGGCCGGGACCTGACCGAGGGGGTCGGCCGGATGCTGACGGAGAACCGGCCGGTGGAGTTCCACTGGAACGGCCCTGC
>JALTLT010000482.1:0-2026 GCA_027001815.1 Gammaproteobacteria bacterium
CGGCCTCGACCTGGACGGCACCAACAGCAACGCCGCCCTGGCCCATCTGCTCGAGGCGCCGGTGGTGCTGGTCCTCGATTCCCAAGGAATGACCCGCGGCGTCGCCCCCCTGATTCTCGGCTACCAGACCTTCGACCAGGAGATTCGCATCGCCGGGGTGATCCTCAACAAGGTGGGGGGCAGCCGCCACGAGAGCAAGCTGCGGGCGATCATCGAGCACTTTACCGATGTACCGGTGCTCGGCGCGGTCTACCGGGACGACGACCTCGCCATCGAGGAGCGCCACCTGGGGCTGGTACCGAGCAACGAGTCCACCGAGGTGATGGAGCGTATCGCCCACATCGCCAACTCCATCGCCGATCAGGTGGATCTGCATCGCATTCTGGAGCTGGCCGGCCGGGCACCCGCCCTCCCCTGCTCATCCTTCCCTCCCCCCACGATCGTCGAGGGACCGCAGGTGCGCATCGGCATCGCCCGGGACTCCTCTTTCGGTTTCTACTACCCGGGCGACCTGGAGGCGCTGGAACGGGCCGGTGCGGAGCTGGTCTTCTTCAACACCATGACCGACCGGCAGCTCCCCGCCGTGGACGGCCTCTTCTTCGGCGGGGGATTCCCGGAGACCCACATGAGCCGTCTCGCCGCAAACGCCGAGCTGAGGGCCTCCATCCGTCAGACCCTCGAGGAGGGCCTTCCCGCCTATGCCGAGTGTGGTGGCCTGATGTATCTGAGTCGCTCCATCCACTGGCAGGAGCGCAGTGCCGAGATGGTCGGCTTCATCCCCGCCGACGCTGTCATGCACCAGCGCCCCCAGGGACGCGGCTATATCCGCCTGCGTGAGACGGGGCAGGGACTGTGGCCACTGGAGCCGGCGGGGGGAGCCTCGATCCGGGGACACGAGTTCCACTACTCTTCCCTGGAGGGACTGGATCCCGATCTGCGCTACGCCTACCAGGTGGAGCGGGGAACCGGCATCGATGGCCGACGGGACGGCATCGTTCTACGCAACACCCAGGCCAACTATGCCCATCTGCGGGACGTGGGCAGCAACCACTGGACCACCCGGTTCGTCGACTTCGTTCGTCGGATCCGGACCGAGCGCCACTGACCAGTTTCGCGAAGCGGGACCGGTCGGTGGCACGGCAGCCGCCGGGGTATTCCCGGCGCTCATCATGATTCGGACGGAGGTCCGGGAGACGGCCTCAACGAGACGAGAGGAAAAGCACCATGTTTGCGATCACCCAGGCAGCCGCGGAACAGATCCGCGCCGCAATCGAGCAGGAAGAGAACAAGGAGCTGCTGCTCCGCGTGGCCGCCAAGGTCACCGAGGACGGTTCCATCGAATACGGCATGGGCCTCGACGAACCCAAGGAGGACGACACCCGTCTGCAGCAGTACGACGTGGAGATCCTCATCGACCCCAAGAGCGTCGATCTGCTCGACGAGGCGACCATGGACTACGTGGAGCTGGAACCGGGCCAGTTCCGTTTCATCTTCCTCAATCCCATGGACCCGCACTACGTCCCGCCGAAGAAGGACTGAGTCACCGGGCGTGGTCTAACCCGAAAATTGCATGAAGCAGCTTGATATTGCATTCAAGTTTGTGTTTACAAACAGGATATTCCGTATATTGGCGGGTAACGACTTGTTCCCGGCCCGCTCTGCCGGCGTCTGCACGCCTGGCGCACTCGATTGCACCGCTTTTCGCGCAAGCCGTAGCGATGGCTACGCCCTGCGCTGCAGGGCGGCACACTCGAATACGCCAGACGCACATCCATCCGGCAGCTTCATGATACTTTCGGGTTAACAGGCTGTTGAAAAACACCGTTTTTCGGCAGCCTGTGCCGCGGTGCATGGATGCACCGCCGTTTTCAATGAGGCCAGCAGCCTGTTGGACTTTGACAGGCGGTCAGGTTTTGGTGCTTTCCGCGGGGCGGAGTGACCTTCAGCTTGAAGTCCGACAGGCTGCTGGCCTCATTGAAAACGCGAGGAAGCCGGAAATCGCATTTTCGGCTTCCGGCGTTGAAAA
>JALTLT010000482.1:2036-2221 GCA_027001815.1 Gammaproteobacteria bacterium
TTTTCAACATCCTGTTAAGCCCCCGGGTCCGCCAACGAAAAAGGGGGCCTCCAATGGCCCCCCCCCTTTCTCCTTTGTGCGCTTGCCAGGCGAAGAGCCGTTCAGGACTCCTTCCACTTGCGGAAGACGAGGCTTGCGTTGGTGCCGCCGAATCCGAAGCTGTTGGAGAGGAGAGTCTCGATCTT
>JALTLT010000483.1 GCA_027001815.1 Gammaproteobacteria bacterium
TTTTGTGGTTTCTGGTGGCCTGTGATAGGCTATTGAATTGGTGCCGAGGAGAGGACTTGAACCTCCACGGGGTTTCCCCCACTAGCACCTGAAGCTAGCGCGTCTACCAATTCCGCCACCTCGGCATGCGGATCTGCGCCCCGACCTCGCGATCGGGAGCGGGAACTTTAACCGCCGATTGGATTGTTGTCAATAGAAGGAGGATAATTCGTTTTCTCTACAGAATCTGCAAGGAAAAAGCGAGACAGAATGTCCAGAAACCGAAGCAAGAAGTGGGGCGGCAAGGCCGATCCCCACGCCGCCCGCGAGGCGCAGAAGTATGACAACCCCATCCCCAGCCGCGAGCTGATCCTCGAACACCTCGAAACCCATGGCGCCATGAATCGGGAGCGGCTTGCCCGCGACCTCGGTCTCGCCGACGAGGAGCAGATCGAGGCGTTGCGGCGCCGGTTGCGGGCCATGGAGCGGGACGGCCAGCTCATCTATAACCGCCGCGGCGTCTATGCCCCGGCGAGCAAGGTGGATCTCATCCGCGGTCGGGTGATCGCCCATCCCGACGGGTTCGGTTTCCTGGTCCCCGACGACGGGAGCGAGGATCTCTTCATCTCCGCCCGGGAGATGCGTACCCTCATGCACGGTGACCGTGCCATGGTCCACGTGGTGGGTGTCGATCGTCGGGGAAGGCGCATGGCGGCGGTGGTGGAGGTGCTTGAGCGCAGCACCCATCAGATCGTCGGGCGCTACTTCGAGGAGGGGGGGATCGGCTTCGTCGCCTCCGAGAACAAGCGCATAACCCACGATCTGCTGATTCCCCCCGACGCCAAGGATGGGGCGAAACCGGGCCAGATCGTGGTGGCCGACGTGGTGGAGCAGCCGACCCGTCACTCCCAGCCCATCGGCCGCATCCGGGAGGTGCTGGGAGAGCACATGGCTCCCGGCATGGAGATCGACGTGGCCATCCGCGCCCACGAACTCCCCAGCGACTGGCCAGACGATCTCCTGGAGGAGGTAGGGGAGATCCCCGACCGGGTGGAGGAGAAGGCGAAGAGGGGGCGGGTGGACCTGCGGGAAGTCCCGCTGGTGACCATCGACGGGGCGGATGCCCGTGACTTCGACGATGCCGTCTACGCCCAGCGCACCGCCAAGGGGTGGAAGCTGATCGTCGCCATCGCCGATGTCTCCCACTATGTGCGTCCCGACTCTCCCCTCGATCGCGAGGGGTACCGGCGTGGCAACTCGGTCTATTTCCCCGGTCAGGTGATCCCCATGCTCCCGGAGAAGCTCTCCAACGGCCTCTGCTCCATCAACCCGGAGGTGGACCGTCTCTGCATGGCTGCCGAGATCCTGGTGGACCGTCAGGGGAAGGTGGTGCGGACCCGCTTCATGCGCGGGGTGATGCGCTCCCATGCACGCCTCATCTACGAGGACGTGGCCGCCATGCTGGTGGCTCGCGACCCGGAGCTGCGCGAGAGGTATGCCCATGTCCTGCCCCACCTGGAGGAGCTCTATGCCCTCTACAAGGTGCTGGCGAAGGCGCGCAACAAGCGTGGGGCCATTGACTTCGAGACCACGGAGACGAGGATCGAATTCGGCGAGAACCGCAAGATCGAGCAGATCGTGCCGGTGGAGCGGACCGATGCCCACCGTCTCATCGAGGAGTGCATGATCCTCGCCAACGTCTGCGCTGCCCGTTTCCTCCTGCGTCACCGGATGCCGACCCTGTTCCGGATCCACGAGCGGCCCGATGCGGAGACCATCGACGACCTGCGCAGTTTCCTCGCCGAACTGGGCCTGACGCTCAAGGGAGGGGACAACCCCGAGCCGCGCCACTATGCGGAGCTGCTGCGGGAGATCAAGGGCCGCCCCGAGGCCCATCTGGTCCAGACCGTGATGCTGCGCTCCCTCAAGCAGGCGGTCTACTCGCCGGACAACATCGGCCACTTCGGTCTCGCCCAGGAGGCCTACCTCCACTTCACCTCCCCCATCCGGCGCTATCCGGACCTGCTGGTCCACCGTGCCATCGGCCATATCCTCGATGGTGGCAAGTCCGTCGACTTCCACTATACGAAGGAGGAGATCCGGCTGGCGGGTGAGCACTGCTCCACCACCGAGCGGCGCGCCGACGAGGCGACGCGGGACGTGGTGAGCTGGCTGAAGTGCGAGTACATGCAGGACAAGGTGGGGGAGACCTTCGATGGCCTCATCACGGGGGTCACCTCCTTCGGCATCTTCGTCGAACTGGATCAGATCTTCGTGGAGGGGCTGGTCCACATCACTGCCCTGGGCAACGACTTCTTCCACTTCGACCCCGTCGGCCACCGACTCACCGGTGAGCGGACCCGTCAGATCTTCCGGCTCGGCGACAAGGTGCGCGTGCGGGTGGTCCGGGTCGATCTGGATGAGCGCAAGATCGACTTCGAACTGGAGGACGGCCCCGAGCGGCGCCCCGAGAGCGGACGTGGTGGCCGCAAGGGCAAGCGGAGCGAGGGGCGTAAGGGGGGCGGCCGTGGTCGGCGTCAGGCGCGTTCCGCTCCGGAGCCCGCGCCGGAGCAGCCGGTGGCGGAGGTCGAACCGGTTGCGCCCGCCGAATCCGCCCCCGTCCCGGCGGAGGAGGGCTCCAGCCGGGGCAGCCGACGCCGGCGTGCCGGCAGGCGGGAGAAGCCGGCGCTGCTGCAGCCCCGACGCAAGCGCGATGAGTCGCCGGCCGAAGAGGAGCAGGCGGCACCCTCGCCCACCAGGTCGGGCGGAGAAGGGAAGAGGAAAAAGGCCGGGAAGAAGGCCGCGACGAAGGCTGCTGCCCGCAAGAAGAGCACCAAGAGGGGCACGGCCTCCGGGAGCGAAAGGAAGAAGGCTGGCAAGAAGGCGAAGGTTGCCGGCGAAGCGGCGAAGGGGTCGAAAGGGAGTGCCGGGAAGGCCACCGGCGAGAGCGCGGCGGGTGAGGGCAAGAGCCGTTCCGCCCGCCGCCGGGCCCGACGGCGGGCAGAGAGGGAGAAGGGCGGCGAATGAACGTGCCGAGGCAAGAAGAGGAGGCGTGGATCTACGGAATCCATGCCGTTGCCTCGGTCCTGGAGAGGCGGCGTCTGGAGCTGGAGGGGCTCTGGATCTCCGGCGACAGCCGCAATCCTCGCCTGGAGGCGCTTGCCGAACAGGCGCGTCGGCAGGGGGTGCCGGTGCACCTGCGCCCCGCCGAATGGTTCGAAGAGCGTCTCCCCGGCACACGTCACCAAGGGGTCGTGGCGCGTGCCAGGCCGGTTCCGGTGGGTGGCGAGAGCGAACTGCTCGCTCTGGTGGAGGCTCTCGAGGTGCCCCCTTTCCTGCTGGTGCTCGACGGCGTCCAGGACCCCCACAACCTGGGGGCCTGCCTGCGCACCGCCGATGGTGCCGGCATCCACGCGGTGGTCACCCCTCGCGACCGGGCCGCCGGCATCACACCCACGATGCGGAAGGTGGCCAGCGGTGCCGCCGAGAGTGTGCCTCTCTTCCAGGTCACCAACCTCGCCCGCTCACTGGGTCGCCTCCAGGAGGCGGGGGTGTGGCTGGTGGGAATGGACGGTGATGCCCCGCGTACCCTCTACGAGCAGGATCTCTCCGGCCCCCTCGCCCTGGTGCTGGGGGCGGAAGGGAGGGGACTGCGCCGTCTCACCCGGGAGCGTTGTGATCATCTCGTGCGGCTGCCGATGTTCGGCAGCGTCTCGAGCCTCAACGTCTCGGTGGCCGCCGGTATCGCCATGTACGAGGCGCTTCGCCAGCGGATGGGGTGAATGGAGCCCATCCTCCCGGGATCGCCGAGTTGCGCTCGGCCCGTTCCGCCCCCCGTTGGCGACCACCCGGCGCCGCCACTCTTCCTCGTTACGCCGCTCCGGCGGCGTGGCATGGGGGCCGGCGTCACCGGACCTCGCGGCCATCCGTTCCCCGGCCGAGGAGCCCGGGCCCAGGTATCGACACCCGCCCGCGCGGGAACGACGGGCTCAGGTTCCTTGCCGGGTGGCGTCGTGCGGGAAGCGTGCAGTTTGCCAATCCCCGCCTGGCGGGCTAAAATACTCCGCTTTTATCCAACCATTCTCCTTGCCTTACCTCCCGCGGGCGCGGGGGAAGGCTGTCGAATCCACAAGGAGTCGAAATGCGACACTACGAGATCGTCTTCATGGTCCATCCGGACCAGAGTGAGCAGGTGCCGGCCATGGTCGAGCGCTACCGCAGCACCATCGAGGCCAGCGGGGGCAAGATCCACCGCCTCGAGGACTGGGGCCGTCGCCAGCTCGCCTATCCCATCCAGAAGCTGCACAAGGCGCACTACGTGCTCATGAACATCGAGTGCTCCCAGGAGGTGCTCGACGAGCTGAAGAACGGCTTCCGGTTCAACGATGCCGTGCTGCGCAACCTGGTGATCGCCCGCAAGGAGGCGGTCACCGAGCCCTCCCCCATCGCCAAGGCGAAGGACGAGAAGGCCCAGGAGCGCCCCGCGCGCGAGAGCCGCAAGGAGGAGGCGCCGGCCGCTGCCGAGGCCCCGTCCGAGCAGGCGACCGAAGAGAAGAAGGCCGCCGACGAAGAGTCCGCCAGCGAAGAGTAATGCAGCCGTAGCCGCATCCCTGACGAAGGGGGCGGCATGGCTCCGAGAGAGGAGCAGAGAACATGTCCCGTTTTTTCCGTCGCAAGAAGTTCTGCCGTTTTACCGCCGAGGGTGTCAAGGAGATCGACTACAAGGACATCGCCACCCTCAAGAACTACATCACCGAGACCGGCAAGATCGTGCCGAGCCGTATCACCGGCACCAAGGCGCACTATCAGCGGCAGCTCGCAACGGCCATCAAGCGTGCCCGTTATCTGGCGCTGCTGCCCTACACCGACCGCCACTGAGGCTCGATCGTAGCGCTGGCCACCCTGCCCGCCACGGGCCGGAACGCCGGCGATCGGTCGCGGAGAAGGCACCCCTTCCTGCCGAAGGGGGCTCCGCAGGGGGTGGCGTAATGCGCTGGCTGGCGACATACATACTGAAGGGGCCCATGCAGGCGATGGCGGTGATGACCGTCACCGGCCTGCTGAGTCTCTCCCTGCCCCCGCTTTCGCTGCTGCTGGGCTACCTCGGAGGTGGAGCGGTGGCCCTGGTCACGCTCCAGGTGGGGCCGCGCCATGGCCTGCTGGCCCTGCTGGGTGCCCAGATCGCCGCCGCCCTGCTGGGCGGCCTGCTGCTGGGGCTGCCGGCGCCGGCCTGGCTGATGGCGGTGGCGGGGTGGGTTCCGGTCTGGCTGGCGGCGACCCTGCTCCACATGAGTCGTTCGCTGGCACTCGCCCTGCAGGGGCTGATGGTGCTCGGCCTGGCTGCGGTAATGGCCGTCTTTCTGCTGGTGGACGATCCGGCGGCTCTCTGGAGGGGGGAGCTGAGTCAGGTGTTCCATACCCTCGTCCAGGCCGGGGTGATCCAGGCCGACGAGCAGCTCGACATGCTGATCACCGCGGTTGCGCGCCTCTTCACCGGCGGGCTGACGGGGTACGCGATGGTGGGAGCGGCGGTCACCCTCTTCATCGGCCGTGGCTGGCAGGCGATGCTGTTTCATCCGGGCGCCTTCCGCGCCGAGTTCGAGCAGATGCGCTATGCCCGCCCGGTGGGCCTGCTGTTCGTCGCGCTGGCCGCCGGCGCCGTGCTGATGGAGGGGGAGCTGCTGGCCAATCTGGCCCTGGTGATGTTGCTGGGCTACCTCTTCCACGGCCTGGCGGTGATCTACGGGGTGCTGGCGAAACGGCGCGCCAGTGCCGCCTGGCTGGTAGGGCTCTATGTGGTGATGGCGTTTGCCTTGCCGGAGATGATGTTCGTACTGGGCCTGTTGGGCCTGGTGGATACCTTTGTTGATTTCAGATCGCGGGTGAAGGCGCGGCCCTGAGCCACCCTTCCCCCGCAACCGACCGCACTGTGGGGTGTTCAAGATGGAAGTGATTCTTCTCGAAAAAGTCGAAAACCTGGGCAACCTGGGCGACCGTGTCAACGTGCGCCCCGGCTACGGCCGCAACTACCTGATTCCCACCGGCAAGGCGACCGCCGCCACGCCGGAGAACATCAAGGCCTTCGAGGAGCGCCGTGCCGAGCTGGAGAAGCAGGCCGCCGAGGCGCTGGCCGCCGCCGAGGCGCGGCGCGACCAGCTCGAGGGGCTGACCGTCACCATCACGGCAAAGGCCGGCGACGAGGGCAAGCTGTTCGGCTCCGTGGGTACCGCCGACATCGCCGAGGCGGTGACCGGCGCAGGTGTCGCCATCGAGAAGCGCGAGGTGCGCATGCCGGAAGGCCCGATCCGCGTCACAGGCGAGTACCAGATCGAGCTGCATCTGCACACCGACGTGGACGCCTCGGTGAAGGTGGTCGTCGAGGCCGAGTAGGGCCGGACGGGCGGTTTCACCTTCCCGCCGCCCCGATGTATGCTGTCGGGGTGGCGGGAGCATTTGCAGTGATCGGGAGGCACTCTCCATCTCCAGCATGATTGACAATCCGCCGCCGGCGGATTTTCCGTCTCCGGACGGCAACACCGCGGCGCTCAAGGTTCCGCCCCACTCCATCGAGGCGGAGCAGGCGGTGCTTGGCGGCCTGATGCTGGACAACCGCTCCTGGGACCAGCTCGCGGACCGGGTGACGGAGGAGGACTTCTACCGTCGCGACCATCGCCTCATCTTCCGCGCCATCCGCCACCTTGCGGAAGAGAGCCAGCCCTTCGACGCCGTCACCCTCTCCTCCTGGCTGAAGAACCAGGGGCTGCTGGAAGAGGCGGGGGGGCTCGCCTACCTCGGGGCCCTGGCCAGGGAGACCCCCAGCGCCGCCAATATCCGCGCCTATGCGGACATCGTGCGCGAACGCTCGGTGTTGCGGCAGCTCGCCGACGTGGGCACCGACATCGCCAACAGCGCCTACCAGCCGGAGGGGCGGAACAGCGCCCAGCTCCTGGACGAGGCGGAGCAGAAGGTGTTCCGTATCGCCGAACAGGGGAGTCGCACCGGCCGCGGCATGACCGACATCAAGACCCTGCTGGCCAAGGCGGTGGACCGGATCGACGAGCTGCAGCACCTGGAGGATGCCATCACCGGCATCCCCACCGGCTTTACCGATTTCGACCAGATGACCTCCGGTCTGCAGGACTCCGATCTGATCATCATCGCCGGCCGCCCCTCGATGGGCAAGACCACCTTCGCCATGAACATCGCCGAGCACGCCGCCATCCGGGCCGGCAAGCCGGTGGCGGTGTTCAGCATGGAGATGCCGGGCGAGCAGCTCGCCATGCGCCTCATGTCCTCGCTGGGGCGCATCGACCAGCACCGGGTGCGTACCGGACGCCTCGAGGACGACGACTGGGCGCGCCTCAGCTCCGCGGTGAGCATCCTCGCCGAGGCGCCGCTCTTCATCGACGACACCCCGGCCCTGTCGCCCACCGAACTGCGCGCGCGCGCCCGCCGGCTCAAGCGGGAGCACGGTCTCGGGATGATCGTCATCGACTATCTCCAGCTCATGCAGGTGCCGGGGGGAGGCGAGAACCGCGCCACCGAGATCTCCGAGATCTCCCGTTCCCTCAAGGCGCTGGCCAAGGAGCTCGACGTGCCGGTGATCGCGCTCTCCCAGCTCAACCGCAGCCTCGAGCAACGGCCCAACAAGCGGCCCGTGATGTCGGACCTGCGTGAGTCGGGCGCCATCGAGCAGGATGCCGACCTCATCGTCTTCATCTACCGCGACGAGGTCTACAAGGAAGACACCCAGGACAAGGGGATCGCCGAGATCATCATCGGCAAGCAGCGTAACGGTCCCATCGGTACGGTGCGCCTCACCTTCCTCGGCCAGTACACCAAATTCGAGAATTTCACCCCCGACTTCTACCAGGATGACGCGCCGCACTGACAGGGCGTTGAAAGAGCCCGTCCATGGGCCTTTTCAACAGCCTGCCGAGGGGAGACTCCACCTCACTCTCCGCTCACTCCTCCTGCGGATCGCCCCCCCGCGGCAACTCCGCTCCGTGTACCCGGGGGGGTGCCGTGCGTCCTGAGGCGGTCATCGACCGCGGCGCCATGGCCCACAACCTGGGGCGGGTGCGGGCGCTGGCGCCCGGGCGCAAGGTGATGGCGGTCATCAAGGCCAACGGCTACGGTCACGGCCTGCTGCGGGTGGCCGAGGCCCTGCAGGGTGCCGATGCCTTCGGCGTCGCCCGGCTGGAAGAGGCGCTCGCCCTGCGGGACGGGGGTATCCGCCAGCGACTGGTGCTGCTGGAGGGGGTCTTCAGTGGCGAGGAGCTGGAGAGTGCCCTGCGTCATCGCCTCGACACCGTTCTCCACGACCGCCACCAGCTCCAGGTGCTGGCCGCCCACCGAGAGGCGGCCCGGCTCTCGGTCTGGCTCAAGGTGGATACCGGCATGAACCGCCTCGGCTTCCGCCCGGAGGAGGTGACGGAGGTGCTCGCCGCCCTTCGCCACATGCCGGTAGTGGGGGAGATTCTGCTCATGACCCATCTCGCCTGTGCCGACCGGCAGGAGGGGGAAGAGACCCCGATCCAGCTCGAGCGTTTCGCATCGGTGAGCCGGGGTTTCGGGGGGGAACTCTCCGTCGCCAACTCCGCCGGTATTCTCGCCTGGCCCGACAGCCACGGCCACTGGGTCCGCCCCGGCCTGATGCTCTACGGCGCCTCCCCCTTCGAGGGGCGCGACGGCGAGGCGTTCGGGCTGCGGCCCGCCATGACCCTCCGCACCCGGCTGCTGGCGATCCGTGAACTGCGCGCCGGCGAGTGTGTCGGCTACGGCGGAAGCTGGCGGGCACCGGAGGCGATGCGGCTGGGAGTGGCGGCCATCGGCTACGGAGACGGCTATCCCCGCCACGCCGCCTCGGGTACCCCGGTGCTGGTCAACGGTCGCCGGGCACCGCTCGTGGGCCGGGTCTCCATGGACATGATCACCATCGACCTGCGAGGCC
>JALTLT010000484.1 GCA_027001815.1 Gammaproteobacteria bacterium
GCCATCTTCGCCTTCATCCACTCGATCACGTCGGGTTCGGCCACCGGCCAGGTCTGGCCGATGACCCGGATCTCCGAGGCCTGCAGGGGCGCGGAGCCCAGCGCGGCGAGCAGAGCGGCCGCGGCGAATCTCGCCCCTCTTTTTTCAGTTGATGAGGACATAGGCCTTTCCGATGATCTTCTCCTGCGGCACGAAGCCGATCTCCGCGTAGCGCGAGTCGAACCCGTCGGGGTGCGGTGTCGAGACGAAGTAGCGCCCCTCCGGGATGACCCCGGTGGGACCGGGGAAGAGCGGCATGCCGCTCTTCGACGTGGGCTTGAGGTGCGCCACCTCGCGGCCGTTGATGAACACGATATTCTTCCAGCGGGTCACCAGGTCGCCGGGGGTGCCGGAGAGGTATTTCACGAACCACACCCCGGCGGGATAGAACGCGGTGGCGCCGGGGTAGAAGGCCACCAGTTCGCCCCGCTCGGGCATCTCCCCCTTGTGGATCGCCACCAGGTGGTAGGGGAGGCTTTCGGATCGGTTCATGCCCAGCACCCAGAAGTGGGAGACCGCCATCCAGAAGAGCAGCCCCGAGACCGAGAGGAACCAGAACCGCCGGTCGAGGATCTTGCGGCGCGGTCTCATTGAAAGGCCTCCAGCGTCTGCCGCACTTCCGGCGTCAGGTCCGGCAGCTGCTCGGGGTTGATGACCGCCTCGCGGACCAGCACGATCTCCCGGCGGCCGGTCAGCGCCCGGTCGAGCGCCAGCCGGACCCGCTGGCCGGCGAGACGGGCCGCCTCGCGGCGGTTGGTCTCCTCCTCGTCGAGGAGCCGACGGGTCTCGTCCTCCACCAGGGCGGTGAGATCGACGACGGCCAGGTGCTGGGCGATCAGCCCGAACCGAAGGGCGAGCCCCAGGGCGATCCCCGCGCCGAGAAGCCCGAACAGCAGTCCGATGAGGGCGCGACGAACCATCTCAGGCCTCCTCCAGGCCGGCCAGCCGGGAGACGGCCTGCTCGATGGAAAGGCCCTGCTCGATCATGCGGGTGATTTGGGTGAAATCCTGCGCCCTGGTGGAGTAGAGCTTGCCCGCGAAGGGATCCACCACCAGGCGTCCCACGGCCCAGCCCTGGGGGCCGTTGATCATCATCTCCGAGTAGGCGCCGTTGACGGTGCGCAGGGAGATGAGCGCGCGTTCCTTGAACCCGGACATGGCGAGCCGTTTCTCCTCCTTGATCTGCTGGATGGATTCCTCCTTCTGTCGCAGTAATACGACCCAGTCGGAGTTTTCCAGCGCCGCGCGGGCGGGCCCCGACTTGTAGTAGTCGTTGATGCCCTGGGTGATGGTGCAGAACGAGCCGTTGTACTTTCGGGCGACGCGGTAGCCTTCCTCGATGAACGCGGCGGAGTTGCCCGCGCCGAGCAGGCGCCAGGCCTCGTCGATGATGCAGATCTTGCGATGGGATCGGTCCCCTGCATACATGCTCTGTGCGATCCGCATCATGAGGAGCATGAGGATCACGGCCTGCAGGTCGGGCTTGTTGTTGAGGCCGGAGAGTTCGAGGACCATGAGGGGGTTGTCGAAGCGGATGTTGGCGGGGCCTTCGAACCACCGGCCGTGCATGCCGGCCGACGTGTAGGGGTAGAGATGGGTGGCGATGTCACGGGCGCGGGAGTCGTCGCTGCGCTCCAGGTGTTCGGCGACCCGGGTGATGGAGCCCCCGGTGCCGTGTTCGTGCCAGACGGCGTTCAGGGCCTGTTCCAGGATCGAGACGTGGGCCTGGGTGTATTGGCCGCCGGGGAAGGCCATCTGCAGCAGCAGGGGTTTGAGCATGGCGATGCCGTCTGCCCAGTCGGTGATGTGGGTGAAGGGGTTGAGGCAGATCGCGGAATCCGACGAGAACTCCATGTACTCGCCATCGAGCAGCTGGCAGATCCACTTGTAGCTTTCGCCGGCGTCGATGATCCAGGCGCGGCCGCCGGTGGCGAGCAGGCTCATGGCCATCTCCTGGACGTAGAAGGACTTGCCCGAGCCGGAACGGGCGGCGACGGCGATGTTGTAGTTGCCGTCGTTGTTGGCGAAGGGGTCCCAGTTGAACAGCTGGCCCCGTCGGGAGACGAGCTGCATGAGGGGAGACCCCATGCCCTTCCAGTCGGCGATCACCGGCAGGAGGTTGGCGGCGGTCCAGGTGAGCATGGTCCGGGGTCGCCGGAAGAGGGTCATGTCGTCGAAGAAGGCCTGCGAGAGGGTCATGGGCAGGGCGCCGAGCAGGGCGTGGATCTGGATGTAGCGGTCGATCACGCAGTCCCAGCCCTTGGCCTTGAGCAGCCCCCGCACCTGGTTGGCCTGGACCGTTCCCTCGCCGCGCGGGGAGAAGAGCACCAGCTGGTGCTGCACCTTGCAGAGGGTGTAGCCCTCGTCCACCTTGTGCAGCACGTAGTCCCACTCGGCTTTCTTGTCGTGCCAGGAGGGCACGTAGCGGGCGAGGGGCGACTGGGTGGCCTGGGTGGCGCGGGCGCTCTTGGCCTTGGCCATCTGCCTGGCGGAGACCTGGTTGGGGATGAAGACGTTGGCGGTGAGCAGGAACGGGCAGGGGTAGCGGCGGACGTTCTGGAAGAAGTCGCCGATCATCTCGTCCATGTTCCAGCTGGCCCACTGCTTGGGGTAGTTGGCGACCGACAGGCACTGCACGTCGAAGCCGTTGATGTCGAGGCGGTCGGCCTCGACGAGCACGGCGGTGTCTGGACGCACCGCCTGCTCGGCGAGCCGGCGGGAATCGTCCCAGGTTGCGCGATCCCGCTTGGGCTCGCCGGGGTCGCGGGGGTTGAGGATGTCCTCGACGAAATCCACGAACCCGTCGGCGTCCAGTTCGCGGGCGTGGATACCGGCGGCCTGGAGGGTGCCCAGCAGGCTCTTGGCGAGCTGCTGGGCCGACTCGATGGCCATGACCGCCTCGTCCTGGCGGGGCTTGGGCAGGGTGACCGAGATCATCAGGCGGTAGTCCCGGATCAGCATGGGCTGATCCCCGAGCAGGGAGCGGTGGGAGCCGGAGGCGAGGTAGCCCACGCGCCGGCGCGCCAGGGCGGCGAAGACCCCCTCGCGGCGGGAAGCGGGGAGAGCGGGATCCCGATTCGGCTTCTCGCCCAGCCGGGCGCGCGCCCACTCGGTGAGCGCGGGCATCACCGTGGGCGAGGCCCACAGCACGAACTGGAAGCCCGTGCCGGGTGGCAGCGACTGGCTGAAGATGCCCGCGAGCGTCCGGGTGTTCTCCTCCGAGAGGGTCGTGGCCGGCACGCACTCGAGCACGATACCGAGAGAGTCGGCGTTGTGGTAGAGCCGGGTGGCCGGATCCCAGGTTTCCCAGGGCAGAAGGTCGGAAAGCCGGTGATGCGTGAAATAGCGGCGCAGGGCGCGTCGTGAGGGAGGGAGCGCATCACCGGAAAAGAGAGTATCCGTGATTTTTGCGAATCGCGAGCGGGCGAGACGGATCACGTCACTTACCATGTCGTGGCCTCCTCGAGTCGCTCACGCATGCGGGGAACGACCCACTCGCCCGGGTCCACCTGCAGGTAGAGGTAGTGGTTGGGATGGTAGACCCGGTCACGGTCCTGCCAGTCCACCACCCAGATGCGCAGCCGCAGGGGTTCGCGGTAGATGGGATCGCCGGGATCGAGCGCCCGCGGCAGGTCGAGCGCCGAGGCGCGGCTCTCCAGGGCGGCGGTCCGGCTCGAGACGGCGGGAGTCGCGCCTTCTTCGCCGGCGAGCGGATCGTCGCCGGCGGAGGTCTTCCCGCCTGGCAGGCGCTTGCGCATGGGCAGGCCCTGCTCGTCGCGGTCGGCGACCTCGGAGATGGACATGCAGGAGACGCCGTCGGGCGCGGGGCAGCCGTACTGGGGCTCCAGGGAGGCGCAGCCGCCGAGGAGGGCGGCCAGGCCGAGGGGGACGAGACGATGAATCATGAGCCTCTCACTCGCTCGTTGGGATCTCGAAGGGGTTGTTGGAGACCTTGCGGGGCTTCTTGATCTTCTTGCGGCGGTCCTTGTGGGTGCGTTCGAAGTAGGCCGTGCTCACGAGCACGTAGCGCCCCGAGGCGTCGATCAGGAAGAGGGGGCGGATGGGCTCCTGGATCGTCTTGTTCCGGCCGCGGGTCTTCTCGACCACGCGCAGGCGGTAGCCCTTGGGATCGAGGAACCTGTTCGGGATCTGGACGTAGACGGGGCGGTTGGTTTTGAGCCACTCGGCGTTCATCCAGATCGTGGAGGCGAGTCCCCGCACATCCATCTTGTAGCCGTCGGGGTGGTCCACGATCCACCGGGGCCAGACCGCCTTCACGCCCTCATCGAAGGGGGTGAAGCGCCACAGCTCTTCCGAGTGGGGGTTGAGCGCCTGGTTGTAGAGCCCCGAGAAGAACTCCACCTCCTCATCGGAGGCGGGTGCGAAGAGGTTGTGGACCTCCTGGCAGTGGCCGGTCTCCACGTGCTTGGCGCGGCACTCCGAGATGTCCACGCCGGTCTCCAGGTCGTAGATGCGGGCGCGGTAGGAGATCCAGGAGTCGCCGTCGTCGAGGCGGATGCGGTGCTTCAGCTCCAGGCGGCCGTGCAGCTCGCCCGCGCGGTCGCCCTTGAGCGAGGTCTTGAGCGACTTCTTGTCCATCCTGTTCCGGACCTCGTAGACGCCGGTGGCCGTCCAGTATTCGAGGTCGAGGATCCGGCTCTCGAAGGGGGGTTCGGACTGGACGATGCCGCGCAGGAGCTGGAGCTGCAGCGGCGTCATCTTGCCGACCCAACGGCGCTCCGTCACCTTGTTGCCGTCGAAGTCGTAGTTGGTGATGCTGTAGAAGCGCTTGTGGTATCCGCCGAAAAACCAGCCCAGCATGTCGCCCAGAGCGTTTGCCGCCATGGGCGTGGCGAGGAGCGAGGCGGCGAGGAGTGTTGCGAAGGCGTGTCTCAGTCTCATTCCTTGTCTCCTTCGTGATCAAGACGTTTGAGCGCGTCGATGCGCCCTTGGGTAAGGTCGGTGTTGGTCTCCACCTCGTAGAGGTGGCCAATCAAGAGCAGGGAGCCATCCCGGTTGCCGTAGAAGATCTTGCTGCCGGCCTGGATCTCGAAGAGGCCGTCATCGAACTCCGGTACACGGACCGTGTGGTCGATCGGCGTGGCAGGGAGCGTTTCCCGCCAGGTCTTCAGCACGTGACTGTCGGGGCGGGTGTTCTCCGTGTCCTGCCAGTAAAGTGACGTGCTGGCGAGCACCCCGGCCAGGAGGGGGATCAGCAGGTAGAGGATGTAAAGGGTGTGACTTGTTCGCATCACTTCCTCCAGGGGTATTTGGGCCGTGGCGGTTCGGGCGGTGCATCCGGCGCGCGGTCGATGCTGGCCTGGCGGACCGTCTCCCAGGAGACGAAGACCCCCTTGACCAGCACCAGCTCGCCGTAGCGCCCGGCATCCACCTCGATGACGGGATAGGCCTCGTCGGCGCGTTCCAGGTACCACTGGGAGATGCGGTCCAGTGCGGTGCCCACCCCCTCGGCGATGCCCTGTTCGAGGATCTTGTCGGGGTCCACCGTCTGCACCGTGCCGAGTGCATTGGTGGAGAGGCTGGTATAGCTCTCCGAGATGCCGGAGCCGATGCCGCCGGCGACGCCGGCGAGCAGGGAGCGGGCGATGAGCGCGCCCTGCTTGGAGACCAGCCGGCCGCGCATGCCGGCCTTGCCGTCCTCGCCGGCCAGGTAGCCGTCGATCTGGGTTTCGATCACGCGGCCGTCCTCGAGGACGCAGGAGAGGCGTTCGGCGCGGGCGTAGACCCGCTCCGAACTGATGTCCCCCCGGCCGGCCAGCACCACCACGCACTCCTTGAGTCGGGAGCGGAAGCCGTTGGGAAGGCGTCCGTGATCCTTGAGCCGGACGATGAAGGGGACCGGGTTGCGCTGTGCCGCGCCGCCGGTGGGTGCGTCGAGGCCGGAGAGCAGCAGCACGCGCCCGAACGATCCGGCCGGGATGTAGTCGTCCACTGTCCGGGGCGGCTCGCCATCCTGGGTCTTCGCCGCCGGGTGGCCGATCTCCAGCTCGAGGATCTCCTCCTCCGGGAGGGTCCCGCTCCGTTCGCTCCGGCCACTGGAGGCGCGGCCTGCCCGGGGGATGGGCGGGAGCAGATCAGCGGGGGAGCGGGGCAGGACGGCCGGTTCATTGCTGGCCACCGGTTCCGGCGGCTCGGGCCGCTCCGGAAGCGGGGGGAGCAGGGAGCCGGAGGAGGGGTTCTTCTCTACCGGCTTGCGAGCGGGTTCCGGCCGGGCGGGAGACGGCGACGCCGGCGGGCTGCCGGCGGTGGCGAGCGCCTTCGGTGCGTCCGCCGGCCGGTTCTTCACCGCCTCCAGCTGGGTGCGCAGCGACTCCATCTCCTTGCGCATCGAGGCGAACTCCCGCATGAGGTCGGAGCGTTCCTTGCGCAGCTCCTCGATCTGCCGTTCCCCCTTGGCCACCCACGCCTGCTGGGGATCGACCGGTGCGGGCGGCTGGATCTTGCGGACGAGGGTCTCGTCCTCCGTTCTGGCCTGGCGCGGGCGGGAGGACCCCGAAGGGGTGAAGAGCCAGACGATCACCAGCACCGCGAGCAACGCGAGCCCCGCCAGCGCCAGGTACTGACGGGCCTTGGCGCGGCGGGGGTCGGGCACGCGGGGGAGGCCCTGCTCACTCATGGGTTGCGCCCTCCACCACCAGGTAGATCTCGGTCTCCTCGCCCGGCTGGAGCACGGGGCGCGTGATGGCCACCGCCAGCACGCCCTCGCGGTAGAACTCCCGCTCCGCGAGCCGCATCTCGGCCTCCGAGACATTGCGCAGGCGGTAGACCTCGCCCGAGAGGTAGCCGCCCAGGTAGCGGGTGACCAGGTGCATCTCCGACTCTTCCCAGAGCGGAACCGCGCGGCGCATGGGGACCGCCTCGTAGCCTTCGGGGAGACGGCCGAGCGCCATGCGGCGGATCAGCTCCACCAGGGTGCGTTCGTAGGGCTGGGAGGCCTCCCAGTCGATGGCCCGGCGCCGAGCCCGCATGTCGCGCTGGCGTCTGGATACCAGGACGATGGTCTCGCCGGGGATGCGGGCGGGGCGGAGCACCACCGTGTGGACGCGCCCGTGGTCGTCCTTGACGATGACCGAGAAGGGCTGGGTCTTGCCGAGGCCCACGGGCTGGAGGATCACCTGACCCGAATCCTCGTCCGCCTTGACGGTGGCCTTGGCGGCCGAGACCCAGACCTTCGTGATCCGGCCGCCCTCGACGGAAAGAATGGAGGGCTCGCCGGCGGCGATCCGTGCCGTCGGCGTGCCCTCGCCATCGAGGCGGATCCGCTGCGAGGCGGTCGCCTCGGTCATCACCACCAGCAGGAGGAGAAAGAGAGAGAGGGGGCGCATCATGACTTGTCCTCGTTGTTCTCGTCGTCGGCAAAGGGACGGTCGGGATCCTCGACCATCCGGAACGCCTCCACCCAGAGCCGCCCGTTGCGCAGCGTGTAGGTGAAGCGGAAGCAGCGCAGCTGCGCGGGGGCGGGGAGAGTACCGACGGTGACCACGTACTGACCGCAGACCGCCACGTCGTGGCGGCGCAGGTGGAACTCGGCGGGATAGAACGAGGTGGCGTAGGCCTTCTTCTTCAGTTCGGCCACGTGCGGTTCGAACGCGCGCCGCAGTGACTCGGCCTGGCGGGGCCGCACGTAGCGCAGGAAATCCTCCACGTTGCCGTCGATGGTGGCAGGTGTTGCGTTGAGCACCAGCGACGAGAGATAGCGGGTGAACTCCTCGTAGTATTCCGGGCTCGCCTCGGCGCCGCGGATCCAGTATTCCTGCTGGGCGCCGGGAGGGACGATGTGCGTCTTCTCGTCCAGATCCAGGCCGCTGACCCAGAGTGAGAGCACCAGGTTGGCGGCCAGCAGCCCGCCGGCGGCCAGCTGCCAGATCCGTGTTTCACGGCGGGCCTGGATCAGTGCCGAGTCGTAGTGATCGCGCCTCATCCGATGAACTCCCGGACATGGGACTCCGGTGTGCGCCGGAAGCGGTAGATGTGGTGAGAGGGCAGGAACCAGTAGGCCGCCTGCCGGAAGAGCTGCTTGCCGCCGTTGGCCTTGACATGCGCCATCGCCTGCATGCAGGCGAGGCCGACACCGCCGCCGGCGGCAAGCGCGAGAAAGGGGTTGGACGACATGGAGAAGGCCGCAAGAAGCGGGATGAAGAACGCATAGGCCTCGTCCGCCTCCCAGAGCAGGAACATGGGCGGCGCGTCGAGGTACAGCGGGATGCGGTAGTTCTCCTCCATGCCGTCCTCCCCGATCAGACGACCGCGGTAAAGATGTTGTTGATGACCGTGACGCCGAAGGCGGCGAACAGCACGATGCCGAGCACCGTGCCGGCGCCCACGAACTTGATCGCCACCGCGGAGGCGAAGATCGACACCAGGATGGCGATCACCGCCGCCAGCTTGCCGCCGGTGCCCTCCAGGACGCTGACGAACCAGTCGTAGATGTCCTGGAAGGTGTTGTCCGTGTTGGCCGCCCAGGCGTCTCCGGCGACGACCACCAGGGCGACGGCGGCCAGAGCACCGGCCAGGAAAAGGAGCTGGCGCTCCCCGATGCGGGGAAGGGAAAGGGTCGGGACGATACTCATGAAGAGCCTCCTTGTTTTCGGGTTGCGTATGTGACGATGATCTCCGCGCGCCGATTTGCCTGGCGTCCCTCGGCGGAGGAGTTGGGCTGGACGTAGCAGCAGTAGCCACGTCCCTCCACGGCGATGCGGTCGGCGGGCACGCCCCGGGCGACGAGCGCGTCGCGCACGGCGCGCGCGCGGCGCAGGGCGAGCCACTGGTTGTAGTCCGCCTTGCCGGTGGAATCGGTGTAGCCGGTGATGCGCACGTGGCCGATAGCCCGTGCG
>JALTLT010000485.1 GCA_027001815.1 Gammaproteobacteria bacterium
CAGTGGACGAAGGAAGCTCTCCGAACGCCCCGCCAGGGATGGCGGGGCCGGCCTTTTCGGCGAAGCAGGACAGCACAGCCGAAAAGGGTTTACGGCGTCCCCCGGGAGGGCCTTCCCGCCTCTCGGGGCCCCGCGGAAAGCACCAGAACCCGACGGCCTGTCAAAGTCCGACTGGCTGCTGGCCTCATTGAAAACGGCGGCGCATCCCTGCACCGCGGCACAGGCTGCCGAAAAATGGTGTTTTTCAACAGCCTGTCAGCGGGCCTTCCCCCCTTTGCTCTTCAGCAGCTTCGTCAGCTCCTCCGGTCGGCGGACCGGTGGCGCGCAGGTGCCGTCGCGGCATACCCAGGCGGCCTCCCTTTCCCGATGGAGAGCGAGTGCCTCCGGCCAGCCTCTGTCCTCCTCTGCCGGCATCAGCAGAAGGGAGATGTCGGGATGGTAATCGCGGAGTAGATCACGCCACGCAGGGAGCCGGCGGCGGGGGGCGCGAACGGTCACCAGGGTGGGTGGGGCGCTCCGCAGCCGCGCGGCGAGCAGGACCGAGGCATGGGCCAGCGGTGCGTTGCGGGCTGCAGCCAGCGCCGCGTCGAGAGTCCGTTCCGCGGCCTCGATGTAGCGCGGCTCCCCCACGAGGTGTCCGAGGCGGAGGAGGGCGGAGGCGCCTGTCCCGTTGCCCGACGGTAGCGAGTCGTCGGCGAAGGGACGGGTTCGCTCCAGCAGCGTCTCGTGGTCGTCGCTGGTGAAGAAGAAGCCGCCCCGTTCGCGATCCTCGAAGTGATCCAGCAGCCGGTCGGCGAGCTGCATCGCGAAACGCAGCTCCTGGCTGTTCCCTTCCACCGCCTGCAGGGCGAGGATGGCGTCGATGAGAAATGCGTGATCGTCCAGGTAGCCGTTGAGGTGGGCGCGGCCCGCCCGCCAGGTGGCCAGCAACCGCTCTCCGTTCCACAGGGTGGTGTGGAGGAAGGTCAGCGCGCGCCGGCCGAGGGCCGCCCAGTCGGGACGTCCCAGGTGACGTGCGGCGATGGCCAGCCCGCGGATCATGAGGGCGTTCCAGCTCGTGAGCACCTTGTCGTCGCAGGCCGGGCGGGTTCTCTTCTGGCGTGTCGCCAGCAGGATCGTCCGAGCCTTGTCCAGCCTGAACTGCGCCTCCTCCTCGTTCAACCCCTGTTGCCGGGCGACATCCGCCAGCGGTTGCTTGACGCGCAGGTGCCAGGCGCCCTCGAAGTTGGGAGGCGTTGCGAGTCCGTAGTGGTCTCGCACCAGCGGCCAGCTCTCCGCCGGAAGCAGGGATTCCACCTGGTCGGGATTCCACAGATAGAAGAGTCCCTCCTCTCCCTCGGAATCGGCGTCCAGGGCGGAGTGGAAACCGCCCCCTTCGTCGATCATCTCCCGTTCGAGCCAGCCGACCAGCCGTTCGCAGATGCGCCGGTAGCGAGGTTCGCCGGTGATGGCGAACGCCTGCGCATAGAGGGGCAGGAGCTGGGCATTGTCATAGAGCATCTTTTCGAAGTGGGGGATCTCCCAGCGCTCGTCCACGGAATAACGACAGAAGCCACCGCCGACCTGGTCGTGGATACCCCCTTCGGCCATGCGGTCGAGGGTGAGGAGAGCCATTTCCAGCGCCTCCCTGTCGCCCTCCTGATGGCCACGTGCGAGCAGCAGCTCGATGTCGGGACAGTGGGGGAACTTGGGGGCCTGGCCGAAGCCGCCCCACTGTCGGTCGAAGGCGCCCGCCAGCAGTCGGTGGGCCGAGTCGAGAAGGGGGGCAGGATCGGATTCTCCGGTGATCACCGGCCCGTCGAGGTTCGCCAGTGCCTCCCGCAGGGTACGATCCTGTGCCACGATCTGGTCCCGTTTCCGGTGGTAGACACGCGCCACCCCTTCCAGCACCTCCCGGAAGGCCGGCATGCCGTGACGGGGTTCCCGCGGGAAATAGGTGCCACCGAAAAAGGGGGTGAGGGTGTCCGGCGTCAGGAACATGGTCAGGGGCCAGCCGCCGGCGCGGCCGGTGAGGAGCTGGTGGGCGCGCTGGTAGATGCGGTCCAGATCCGGTCGCTCCTCCCGGTCCACCTTGATATTGACGAAGAGACGATTCATCGTCTCGGCCGTCTCCCTATCCTCGAAGGACTCGTGGGCCATCACGTGGCACCAGTGGCAGGCGGAGTAGCCGATGGAGAGGAGAATCGGCCGGTCCTCCTCGCGGGCCCTC
>JALTLT010000486.1 GCA_027001815.1 Gammaproteobacteria bacterium
CAATCGGATTCCACTTGAAACGCCCCTGAGGCTGAGGGCGATGGACAAGCGCGCACAAGCAGCGCCGGATTGACCGGTTTTGTAGTCCCGGCCAAAGCGCAAAGCCCATTTTGGCCTTGGAAACGGATATCGAAACCGATGAAAAAGAGCTAACAAGCGTCTTCTTGGACAGATGTTGTGGGAATGGGGTGTTTGTACGAAGGAAGTCACGGATTCAGGTTCAACTTTATGTTTGCAAACAGAATCTTCCGTATATGAGCGGGTAACGATCTGTTCCCGGCACGCTCTGCCGGCGTCTGCACGCCTGGCGCGCCCGATTGCACCGCTTTTCGCGCAAGCCGTAGCGATGGCTACGCCTTGCACTGCAGGGCGGCACACTCGAACACGCCAGACGCACATCCATCCGGCAGCTTCACGCAACTTTCGGGCTAGTCGGTTCCCAACGCCTCCCGGAAGCGCCCCTCCACCTCCGCTCGCGACAACACCCAGCCGTTGTTGCGGGCCGGGGTCTGCATCCGTACCGTGACGGTCGCGAGG
This sequence comes from Gammaproteobacteria bacterium, assembly GCA_027001815.1. Classification (GTDB taxonomy): domain Bacteria; phylum Pseudomonadota; class Gammaproteobacteria; order JALTLT01; family JALTLT01; genus JALTLT01. The sequence continues at coordinate 538 of JALTLT010000486.1, forward strand.
ATGGGCAGACGCCCCGCCTGCAGATAGAACCGGGTCAACGGGTCGGTCGTCAGCCAGGAGAAGGCCGCGACGATCACCCGGTTGACGAAGGGAACCTTCAGCTCGTAGCCGTAGATCACCTCGATCTTCAGAAGGTTGGCATCCTGAATGCTGACACCGCTTCGGGCACCCGGCGAGGTGTCCGCCAGATAGAGATGATCACTGGGGATCTCCTCACGCCCCGGCTCGATACCGAAGTCCTCGAATGCCTCGCGGGTCGGGTTGAGGATTCGAATGCGACTGAACAGGGCCACATCCTTTCCCACCTCGATCATTCGGCCCGGCAGCGAGGTGAGACTGCTCTCAGGCGCATAGAGCGGCAACAGGCCCTTGGCGAGCGCCAGGCGCATGGAGTTGGGGGTGGCGTGGTCTGCCGCGCCGGCGCGCGCCGCCATGAAGGCGGCGTAGTTGAGGGTGCTCTTCGCCTCGTAGATGAGCGCCCACTGCACGGCACCCAGGACCAGCACGAGCAGAACCGGCATGACCACCACCGTTTCGGCGAGGGCGGCGCCTCGCTGTCCATGGGGAAAGATCCTCCTTCTCATCCTCGCCCTCCTTGCATGTGGTGGTTGCTTCCTCGATACGCCGACTCATGGCCCAGGAGAAGCGGCCTCACCGGAGAGGGGCAGCCGCCCCCCGGAGAGCAGCTCACTCAGCTCGTCCAGACTGTCACGTTCCGAGCCGGAGCCGCGGGAGAATCTCTCGATCTCGGCGAGAAGGCGATGGAGTCGAGGATTGGCCTGCCGCTCCGGCACGGTGGCAGTATGGAACTGGAAGTGACGCTCCGCCTTCAACAGATGGATAGTGGCGAGATTGTAGTGTGCCTTCGCCTGGCGGGGATTGAGCTCGAGCACCGTCCTGTAGTGCTCCGCCGCCTGGTCGATTCGACCCTCGAGCATGGCGATATTGCCCAGCCGCAGCCACCCCATCTCGTTGTCGGGAAGCCGTGCCACGAGCGTCTGGAAATGGACCTTCGCCTGCTGGTAGGCCCCTTGACGGTAGGCGCTCTCCGCGAGACTCCACAGCTCTCCGGCGTCCTGCCTGGTGGCCGCTCCGGAGGCGCAGCCCACCAGCAGGGGAATCAGGATCAGTAGAGAGAGGCGCACCATCACTCCTCCAGATAGGCGTACCAGCGAATCTTGGCGGCCGCCTTGATGTGATATTCCGAATCGGGGGGAACCAGCCGGACCACCCGGTTCCAGTACTCCAGGGCCCGCTTGAGATTGACGGTCTCCTGCCGGTAACCGCGCCGATAGAGGGCCTGCGCCTCCCGCTCCCGCTCGGCGCGCAGATGGGCCCCCTCACTCTCCGGATCGATCCGCTCCGCCTGCAGCCAGTACCGGTAGGCGTCGTGTTCACGCCCCGCCTCGGAGGCCTGCCGACCGCGACGCGACAGCTCTGCCACCACCCGCTCACGGACCTCCTTCGCCCACCGGCTGTGCCGGCCCGGGAGAATCCGGGCCTCGCTGCGCAGAAAACCGACCCACGCCTCGAACCCCTCTTCGACTCTCCCCGCATCCCACGAGGCGAGACCGGCCCGATAGGCGGTCGCCAGCCGCTCCAGATCCTCCCGGACACGGCGTGCCCGGCTGCGGTCCCGCGCAGGGTAACGGTTCGAACCCACCACCTCGTCCAGCATCCGGCGTGCCTCCTCGTAGGCCCCGTCGAGGTATCGGCTCTTCGCTCTCTCCAGGCGCCTGTCACCATCGAGCATGGTGACCTTCACCGGGGGAGGCGAGGCCGGGCGTTGCCGCTGCGGCTGGACGCCGACCGAGCGGGGAGGCCGTCGTACTGAACGCCCGGCGGCGGGGTGAGCAGGCGGTGTGACATCGACCTCGCGGTGAGGGGCATCCGGAGCCGGCTCCTCGACGACCGGGGCGGAGTCCTGGATGGGGGGTGGCGTCGCATGCGCTTCCGCTGTCTCACTCGTCCGCTCATCCGGCAGACCGGCCGACACTCTCCCCTCCCCGCCCGCGGGGGAGGAGGAGAGGGAGAGGGCGAGATAGGCCAGGGCCGCCGCGATCGGCAGGCCGAGAGTGAGAAGGGCCACCATTTTCCAGCGCCCCCCTCGCCCGGGAGAGCGAGGAGACCCCCCCGACGAGCCTTCGCCCTCCGGACCCACGAAGTGGACCACCAGGGTGGTCGCTCCAAGGGTCACCACATCCTGGTGGGCGAGAAGCACCTCCTGCACCGGGTGGCCATTGACCCGGATTCCGCTGGCGCTCTCCAGATCCTCGATGACGATCCCGCCGGGCCGCCGCTGGAAACGGGCGTGTCGACGGGAGACGGTGAGGTCCCCGGAGAGAGTCAGATCGGCCCCTTCGTCACGGCCCACCTCCCAGGGAAAACTCTCCACCTGGTACCGGCGGCCGCTTCCCACCTCCATCAGCCACAACCGATCGGGTGCCATCGAAGGGGGGGAGAGGCAGATCGTCGCCTCCGGATCCGTGTACCCCTCTTCCCTTCCGGCGCCGGGAAACGGCGGCGTCAACTCCACGGCAACCGCTTCCACCGACACTCCCGATCTCGCCTCAGCCATCCTCACCTCCTCCCTGTTCTTCGCGTATCGCAGACCTGAAGAGGACCTGCTGACCGGTCTCCACCGGCAGTCGGGACAGGGTCCCCGCGGGAAGCTCCAGTACCGACTCGGCACTGGAGCCCCCGAGCCGACAGCGGTTTGGCGGCACCTGGTGGCAGATCTTCACGACGTTCTGGAAGGCATCGAGAAACAGCACGTCGATGGAAAACCGCATCCCCAGGGTGTGGATGCCGGAACAGGGCGAGAGCCAGAGTCCCTCGTCGGGGCGGAGGGCACGGCGCCCCAGCAGGCCACGAAGGCGTGTCCCCCAGTCGTGTGCCACGGCGATTCGACTCCCCAGCAGTACCCCTTCCGCGGTACGCGCCTGCAGCAACCCCACAGCCGACTCTCGCGGCCTGAGAGGTCGCACCCTGTCAGTTGAAGAAACCGAGTGTGCCACTGTCCCTCGCCTTGATGAATATGGGAAACACGATGATGATGAAGGTGATGGGGAAGAGCAGACCGACCAGCGGCCCGAGCATCTTGACCGGTGCCTGGTTGGCGAGTTTCTCCGCTTTCAGGAAGCGCTCGGTCCGCCGCTGCCGCGCCTGCTGCATGAGTACGTTGCCGATCTCTCCCCCCGTCTCCTCCGCCTGGTTGATGGAGGCGACGAAGTTGGTGACCGCCGGAAGGTCGATGCGTCTCGCGAGGTGGTTCAGCGCCAGCCGCCGGCTCATCCCCGTTCGTACCTCGCGGAGCATCCGCTTGAACTCGTCACGAACGGGACCCTCCGGGATCCGCTCGGTGGAATGGGAGACAGCGCTGGAGAAGTTGAGCCCCGCCCGCATGGCGAGTACGAGAAGTTCGAGAAAGAATGGAAACTGCTTCTCGATATGGGCCTGACGTCGCTTGACCGCATCCCGGAGCCAGAGATCCGGATAGTAGTAGCCGAGAGGAAGGAGCACCGCGACAAGGGAGAAGGAGAGCGCGGTGCGAAGATCGAGCATCCAGTAGAGGTAGGCGACCAGCAGCAAGGCGATCGCCAGACCCAGACGGCGCGCCACGATCATTTCCTCCGGCTTTAGGGCGTAGGCCATGCCGGCGCTCTCCAGCCGCTGCAGAAGGGCGTCCCGCTGACGGGGATCCATGCGCGCACCGACCAGGGGTGCCAGACCGCCGATCAGGGGGGCGAGCAGGCGAAAGAAGAGAGGGGGACGATCCCTCCAGCTCTCCAGTTCCGCGGCGGGCAGCGCGCGCCGCATCCTCTCGACGGCCATCACCGCGAAGAAGACGCTGAAGAGTACGGAAACCGTGGCAAGCCAGTCCATCTCTGCCTCACACGTCGATGTTGACGATCTTGCGGATCATGAGGAACGCCAGATACATCATGATCCCGACCACCACCAGAACCGCCCATCCCACCGGTTCGTCGAAGAGGGCAGCCATCGCCTCCGGTTCCCGACCGAAGAGCATGGCCCCGACCCCGATCGGCAGAAGCCCCACCACCCAGCCCTGCATGCGTCCCATCGCGGTCAGGGCATCGATCTTCCCCTCGATCTGGGCCTTCTCGCGCAATGTCGCGGCGAGGGTTTCGAGGGTGTCGGCCAGGTTGCCGCCCACCGCGCGGGAGATGGCGATCGCAGAGTTCATCAGCTCCACCTCGGTGCGCGGAATCCGCCGATGCATCCGGTGGAGGGCATCCTCCAGTCTCTGTCCAACCTTGTATTCGGAGAGCACCACGGAGAACTCCTGGGAGGTGGGACGGGGCTGCTGTTCCGCCACCTGTTCGAGGGCGCGGGCGAGATTGGTGCCGGCACGCAGGGACGACGCAATGGCGGAGAGGGCATCCGGAAGCTGATAGACAAAGAGATCCATTCTCTTTCTGCGCAGGATCCCGAGCAGACTCCTGGGCACGGCCGCCACCAACAGCAGCAACCCCACTCCTCCCACGATCCCGAAAAGTGCCCAGCCCAGCAGTGTGGCGACGGCCATGGCGGCGACATGGATCACGAAGAGCAGGCGCGGATCGAGCAGGATGAAGGCGTCCTTGAGATCGCCCTCCACACGCTGAAGGAAGCTCTCGCGATAGATCCGCGCACCATCGACCAGGTACCGGTAACTCAGCAGGCACAGCAACACCCCCGCAACGAGGGAGGAGAAGAGCGGTATCCAGGCCGGGCCGTTCATCACCCTTCGACACCTTCCGCCGCCGATCGACGCTCGAAGATCGAGCGATCGAGAGTCTCGCCGCTGGCTTCCAGGTCGGTGTAGAAACTCGGCGCATACCCGCATCCGGTGAAGTAGCCCCGAACCCGACCATCCGCACCCCGCCCCGTCTGCACGAACTCGAAGATCTTCTGCAGCAGGATCACGTCCCCCTCCATGCTATCGACCTCCATCACCGACGTGATGCGACGGGTGCCATCGGAGAAGCGGGTCTGCTGGACGATCACATCCACGGCCGAGGCGATCTGTTCGCGAATGGCGCGTACCGGCAGATCGATACCGGACATCAGTACCATCACCTCGAGCCGGGAGAGGAAATCGCGCGGCGAGTTGGCGTGTCCGGTGGTCAGGGAACCGTCGTGACCGGTGTTCATCGCCTGCAGCATGTCGAGTGCCTCACCGCCCCGGCACTCCCCGACCACGATGCGGTCGGGGCGCATCCGCAGCGCATTGCGTACCAGGTCGCGTATGCTCACCTCTCCACGTCCCTCCACGTTGGCCGGCCGGCTCTCCAGGCGAACCACGTGATCCTTGTGAAGCTGCAGTTCGGCGGCATCCTCGATGGTGACGATGCGCTCCCCATTGGGAATGAAATTGGAGAGGATGTTGAGGGTGGTGGTCTTGCCCGATCCGGTTCCTCCGGAGACGATGATGTTCTTGCGCTGCCGGACACAGACGGCGAGAAACTCCGCCATCTCCCTGCTCAGGCTCCCCCTCGCCACCAGGTCGTCGATGGTCAGGCGATCCTTGGCGAACTTGCGTATGGTGAGCACCGGCCCGACCAGCGACAGGGGTGGAATGACGGCATTGACCCGGGAACCGTCGGGAAGGCGCGCATCCACGGTAGGCGATCCCTCATCGATCCTCCGCCCCAGCGGGGTCACGATCCTTTCGATGATGCTGAGCAACGAGGCGTCACTCTGAAAGACCACGGGAATCGGCTGCAGGCGGCCCCTCCGCTCCACGTAGATCTGACGATGGCCGTTGACCATGATCTCGGTCACCTCCTCGTCCTCGAGCAGCGGCTCCAGGGGGCCCAGTCCCACCGCCTCGGCGACGATCTCCCTGACCAGCCGCTCGTCCGATCTGCCCGAGGGGAGTTCGAGGTCGTTCTCACGCAGCACGAGCCTCACCGCCTCGGTGGCCTCCTCACGAAGCTGCTGATCATCCAGGGTGTGGATGACGGCACGCTTGTGACGATCGAGATACTCCAGCAGCAACTGGTGAACCTGGCTCTTGAAGGCGTGAAACTCCTCGTCGTCGGCCACGCTGCCATCGATGACCACCGGCTGGCGTACCAGCGAGAGCCTCACCTCCTCATCGCCCCCCCGAACCTCTTCGAGCTGGTGCGACCCGTCCGACCGCCCGGCCTCCTCGATTCCGGGAGAGGCGAAGAGAAGCATCGTCTCGCCGATCCGGAATCGATCACCGACCCTCACCCTCGTCCGACCCGACAGCCGATTCCCCTCCTGCCAGATGCCGTTCCTGCTCCCCGCATCTTCGAGGTACACCTCCTCTTCGTCCACGAGGATGCGGGCATGTCGTCGGGAGGCAAAGGGATCCCCGATCGGCACCCGGCATTCGGACGCCTTGCCCAGCAGATGTTCACCCGGACCCAGACGGTGCTCCGACCTGCCCCCCTGGCTATCTTCGATAAGGAGTCGTATCTCCATGTGGACCCGTTCCCCCTCTTCTTCCCTTAACAGGATGTTGAAAAAGGCCGTCCTGGCCTTTTTCAACGCCGGAAGCCGAAAATGCGATTTCCGGCTTCCTCACGTTTTCAATGACTTGCCGTCATTGAAAACGGCGGTGCATCCATGCACCGCGGCACAGGCTGTCGAAAAACGGAGTTTTTCAACAGCCTGTTAATCCATGATGGAGAACCGCAGGCGTCGGTCCGCCCGCTGCTCGAGCCTCTCGACCCGTTCCAGATTCTCCCGGTTGATGCGATGTTCGGCATCCATGAGGAACGGCGTGACGAGAATGACCAGCTCCGTCTCGCTGTTGCGGAACTCCCGGGACTTGAACAGTTCGCCCAGTACGGGAATCGATCCCAGGCCGGGGATCTTCTCCACCTCCTTGCCATCGTCACTGTTGAAGAGCCCCGCGATGACCATCGTCTGTCCTTCACGCAGATTCATGTCGGTCTCCGCCTTGCGACTGGTGAAGCCGGGATATCCGGCCACCGAGAGGGTCGTATCGATGGCGCTCACCTCGACCGTCACCCGGGTATCGATGTAGCCCTCGGGATCGGCACGCGGTTCGATCTGCAGGATGATGCCGTACTGCTTGAAGAGAACCGTTACGCTTCCATTCGCCTGACTGATCGGTATCGGCACCTCGCCTCCGACGAGAAACTCGGCCTCCCCCCCGGACCGGCAGGCCAGCTTGGGCTCTGCCAGCATTCGCGCATCACCATTCTGGTCGAGCAGGTTGATGATTGAGGTGAGAGTACTGGAGATCCCGAAGAAGGGCTGGGTGCCCACATCGGCGGGAGGCGGATCGACAAAGGGGATGCCGGGCAGGGCCGTCCCTCGATAGGCATCGGCGGTCACCCAGTCGGCAGCGACCCCGTAGGTGGGACCGCTCATGAAATCGGCCCAATCGACACCGATCTTCTTGAGGGACGACTTCCTCACCTCGACCACCTTGACATCGAAGTAGATCATGCTCTGCAGGGTGATTCCGCCAGACGTGACATAGCTCACCACGTCGGGGAACTGCGCCGCGACGGCGTTCACCCGCAACTGGTCGTCCTCTCGCAGACTCTGGCCGCGAATGACGATGCGATCTCCGACGATCTCGGCCCTCACCCCCTCGATGTCCGAGAGATGCCCCTCGATCTGCGACAGCAGCTCCTCGATGGAACGGTGGACGATGCGCAACAGATAGCGACGCTGCGTGCCATCCCGGCTCCAGATCCGAAGATCCGTGAGCCCGGGACTGAGGGCAATCAGCATCACCTGGCCGCTGTCGCGGAACACCTTCACCTCGGCGAGCTTGCCGTTGCCCACCGACACCCGCTTCACCGCCCCCGTGTCGAGCACCTCGGTCTGTCCGACGAACAGCTCGATCCTCTCCACCGGGTCGGCGACCACCGGCAGGGAGGGGCAGAACAGGAGCGAAAACACCGTCGGAAAGAGCAGGGAGAGGAGCCGCCTCACTTGACGCCCCCGAGTATGATCTCGACCCGGCGACTCTGTCTGCCCGGGGAGCGTGAGGTGCGCAGGAGCGTGGCGTCCGTCACCCGACTGACACGGGTCGTCTCCCCCCCCTCCGCCGATCGCAGCGCCACCGTCAGGGAGCCCGACTCGCGGGCATGGCTGATGCGCACGGCGTCCTGGGGATCGACCATCAGGGTGATGGTCTGGAAGCGGCCCGTCTTGCCACGCAACGTGGTGCGCAGCTCGTCATCCGTGGCGATGACCGGAACATCCAGCAACAGCGGAATGGTCACCGTCCCCCCTCTGCTCGACAGGGTCGCGAGAAGATCGATGTGATCTCCGGGACGGAGCATCCCCGAAACCGATGAGACGAGATCGACCTGAAAGGT
>JALTLT010000487.1 GCA_027001815.1 Gammaproteobacteria bacterium
CCGCAGCCTCCCCTCCAGAATCCGCCCCACCCGCACCGAAGGCGACACCACCAGCGGCCCCGGGTTCGACCGCGAAGGCGCGAAGGGCCGCAGCAGCGGCGACCGCAGGGAGCCAATCCCGCCCCTCTCTGCGCCCTGGAGACCTCAACGGTCGACAGGGCACTGCCGGACACCGCCGGTTCCAGAAAATCGAACTGTTATCATGGAAAAATCAATGTATATTTGATGCCAAAAGGGTCGGCTCCACCCCGTCCGGCGGTTGAAAATCGCCGCTGCGGGCCTATCATTGGCGGAACGACCGGGGATTTCCCCTGTCCAACTGGATGAATTCCACACACCGTATCCCCTTTCGAGAGGAGAGGAAGAACACCATGCGTAACATCAACTATGTTGGAACCCGGGCGGTGACCTCGCCGCTGGAGACCAACAAGGTCCTTCGCAACACCTATATCCTGCTCTCCATGACGCTGCTCTTCAGCGCCGCCATGGCAGGTGTGGCGATGATCTTTCAGCTACCTCCCTTTGGTCCGCTGATCACCTTCGCCGGCTATTTCGGCCTGCTGTTCCTCACTTCGCGCTTCGCCAACAGCGGCCTGGGGCTGCTCTTCGTCTTCGCCCTCACCGGCTTCATGGGCCTCACGCTGGGGCCGATCATCCAGGCCTACATCTCCTTCGTCCCCAATGGCGATCAACTGGTGATGATGGCTCTGGGTGGTACCGGAGTGATCTTCCTCGGTCTGTCGGGCTACGCCCTGACCACCCGCAAGGATTTCAGCTTCATGGGCGGTTTCCTGATGGTGGGGATCCTGGTCGCCTTCCTGGCCGGGCTGGGCGCACTCTTCTTCGAGGTGCCGGGGCTGTCGCTCGCCGTCTCCGCCATGTTCGTGCTGCTGATGTCGGGAATGATCCTCTACCAGACCAGCGCCATCATCCATGGCGGCGAGACCAACTACATTCTCGCCACGGTCACCCTCTATGTCTCCATCTACAACCTCTTCATCAGCCTGCTGCAGCTCCTGGGAGCTTTCAGTGGCGAAGACTGACCCGCAGGAAGAGTCGTTCGGTGACGAAGAGGCCCCGCAGTGCGGGGCCTCTTCCATTCACGGGGCACCCTGCAACCTCAGGGCTCCATTCCCCGCTTCAGCGGCGCCCGCCGATCGCGAGCATACTCCGCCATGGAGCCGTCGTAGAGCCGCACGTTGCGGAGACCGAGGCCCCGCAGGGTGAGCCAGGCATGGGCCGCCCGATGACCGCTTTGACAGTAGACCACCACCGCGTCGTCGTCGCGGCCGATCCCTGCCTTTTCCAGTGAGGCACGAATCTTCTCCAGCGGCTGGTGAACGAAACCGCCATCGAAATCGACCGTGCCGTCCCACGGCCACCAGCGGGCGCCGGGGATGTGACCGGAACGGGGCATCTGCGGGGAGCCCGCATACTCGTCGCGGCTGCGCACATCGAGAATCACCGCCCCTCCCTCCTCCACCAGCCGCCTGACCCCGGCCAGATCGATCTCGTTGCGCCGCGTCTCGCCGGGGAAGCGGTAGCTCACGGGCCGCGGCCGCGTCGCCCGATTGGTCACCTTGCGACCCTCGAGGATCCAGCGCACCAGGCCACCATCCAGTACCCTTGTCTTGTCATGGCCGATGCGATCGAGCTGCCACACCAGCCGCGCCGCGTTGAGGCCTCCCGTATCGTCGTAGACCACCACCAGCGTGTCGCGACCGATACCCAGAGCCCCCAGCAGGCGGACGAAGCGATCGTCGTCGATGCGGACAGAGACCTTGTCGCGCTTGCGTCGCTGAACCAGTCGGGAATACTCCAGGTGAACGGCGCCAGGAATGTGAAAACGGCGGTACTGCAAGCTGTCGGACATGTCCACCACCACCATCCTTTCCTGACCGAGATGGGCCTCGAGCCAGCTTCCATCCACCCATACCCCTTCATCGGCGCGAGTAGCGAGGGCGGGCAGACAGAGGAGAAGGAGAACGAGCCAGAATCGTGTCGTCGTGGGTCTCACGTGGTTCCTCCGCATGTCGTGGGGTCCGGGGAAAGCGAATTCGGGGTCCTGTCGGTAGGCGAAGGAGGCGGCAACCGTTGCAGGTGGGGCATCTCCTCCAAGCAGGCTGTTGAAAAACACCGTTTTTCGGCAGCCTGTGCCGCGGTGCAGGGATGCACCGCCGTTTTCAATGACCACAAGTCATT
>JALTLT010000488.1 GCA_027001815.1 Gammaproteobacteria bacterium
TCTCCAGAATCCGCGCCCGGCCGGTTCGTGCGACCATCACCGCCCGGGCCGACGAGGCTCCCCGTCCGTCACAGAGGACGAAACGGGCGGCTCTCTCGGCATCGCCGGTGGGTTCGAAGGCGAGGGCGGAGAGCACCACGCCCGTATCGGGATTGGTCACTCCGACCTCCGTGGAGCCGTCGAGCGCGGGAAAGACACGGATGATCTCCTCTCCCGTATCCACCGCGGGAGGCTTGTCCTCGTCGTCGTTGCGGAACAGGATCCAGCCGTCGTTCCAGCCGGTGGTCACCCCGGTATCGCAGCTACTGCCGTCGGAGGAGCGGCAGATCACCACTTCGCCCATCCGCCGTACCGCCTCGCTGCGCGCCAGGTGCAGCGCCCCCAGGAGCTGGATGGTCTGGGTGCTGATCCGGTTGTTCTGGAGGAAGTTCTGGTAGGAGGGAATGGCCACCGTCACCAGCAGGGCGGCGACCACCAGACCCACCATCAGTTCGACAAGTGAAAATGCGGCTTCTCTGTTCATGTCCTCATCTTCGTCAAGGAATGGAATTGCTGAACCCGCCGCTGGACGAACGGGAAAACTGGCAGGATGGACGGTTGTCTGGGAAGGGATACAGCATAACCCGAAGATTGCATGAAGCCGCTGAATATTGCATTCAACTTTATGTTTGCAAACAGAATCTTTCGCATATTAGCGGGTAACGATTTTTTCCCGGCACGCTCTGCCGGCGTCTGCACGCCTGGCGCACATCCATCCGGCAGCTTCATGCAACTTTCGGGTAAACAGCCTGTCGGACTTTGACAGACGGTCAGGTTCTGGTGCTTTCCGCGGGGCCCCGAGAGGCGGGAAGGCCCTCCCGGGGGACGCCGTGAACCCATCCTTGGGGGCTCGTCGGCGGCATCCCTGCCGCCAACGCCCCCGGGAGGGCCTTCCCGCCTCTCGGGGCGGAGTGACCTTCAGCTTGAAGTCCGACAGGCTGTTAAGACGGTACAGATATCAGGCGGGTGACGATATGGGCTACTGGAGTTCCCTGGGAAGGGGGAAGATGACACTCTCGCGGGTACCGCCCCCCTGGTCCACCGAATCGGCGCCCAGCTCCGCCAGCCGATCCAGCACCCGCCGCACCAGCACCTCGGGCGCGGAGGCGCCGGCGGTGAGGCCAATGGTGGAGGCCCCCTCCAGCCACTCGGTACGGATGTCGTCGGGGCCGTCGATGAGCCAGGCGGGAACCCCCTGCTGTTCGGCGATCTCACGCAGGCGGTTGGAATTGGAACTGGTCACGGAGCCCACCACCAGGACCAGGTCGCTCTCTGCCGCCAGCCGCTTGATGGCGTCCTGGCGATTCTGGGTGGCATAACAGATGTCGGAGCGTTTCGGCCCCTGGATGGAGGGGAACCGGCGTTTGAGCGCCCCCACCACGACCGCCGTATCGTCCACCGAGAGGGTGGTCTGGGTCACGTAGGCGAGTTCGTCGGGCCGGTTGACCTGGAGATTCTCCACATCCTCTGCCGTCTCCACCAGGTAGATGCCGCCGTCGGTCCCCGTCGGACGGTACTGGCCCATGGTCCCCTCCACCTCCGGATGGCCCGGATGGCCGATGAGGATCACCTCACGGCCGGCGGCGGCGTGTCGGGCCACCTCCAGGTGCACCTTGGTCACCAGGGGACAGGTGGCATCGAAGACCCGCAGGCCACGCGCGGCGGCGCGCTCCTGCACCGCGCGGGGCACGCCGTGAGCGCTGAAGATCACCGTCGCACCGTCCGGCACCTCGTCCAGGGAGTCGACGAACAGGGCCCCCTTGGCCCTCAATCCTTCCACCACGAAGGTGTTGTGCACCACCTCGTGACGGACGTAGATGGGGGCACCGAACACCTCCAGGGAGCGCTCGACGATCTCGATGGCACGATCCACCCCGGCACAGAAGCCGCGCGGGTTGGCGAGTATCACCCTCATGGCTGTTCCCCGGGGGGCTCCACGGCCAGGATCCGGACCTCGAACTCCACCTCGTGCCCGGCCAGGGGATGGTTGAGATCCACCACCACGCTCTCCTCCCGCAACTCCACGATCGCCCCCGGCACCTCTTCGCCGGTGGGGGTGGTGAAGCCGATGATCAGCCCCTCCTCCAGCTTCAGGCCGGAGGGGAAATCGCTGCGCGGCATCTCGGTGACCGCTTCCGGATCACGAAATCCAAACCCGACCTCGGGCGGGATCTTCAGGACCTGGTGGTCACCGGCGCGCAATCCCAGGAGGGCCAGCTCGAGCCCCTCGATCAGGGTACCGTCCCCCATGGTGAACCGCATCGGCTCGTCCTCGAGGGTCTCGTCCGCCACCATGCCATCCTCCAGCCTGAGGGCGAAATGGAGGGTCACCCGGCTGCCGGGACCGATCTCCGGGGTATCGTCGCGTTCAGCCAAAGCGCTCCTCCTTCCACGGGTCGGCATCGTTGTGATAGCCGCGCACCTCCCAGAAGCCGGGGCGGTCCCCCACGTGCACCTCGATCGCGCGCAGCCACTTGGCGCTCTTCCAGAAGTAGCGCTTCGGTACCACCAGCCGCACCGGCCCGCCGTGCTGGCGCGGCAGCGGTCTCCCCTGCAGTTCGAATGCAATCAGCACGTCGTCGTCCCGCAACGCCTCCAGGGGGAGATTGGTGGTGTAGTCGTCGTAACCGCGCAGGGTGACGTGGGTCGCCTCCGGCAGCACACCACAGGCCTCGAACAGATCGCGGGGACGCACCCCCCGCCACGCGACATCCAGCATCGACCAGCGGGTCACGCAATGGATATCCGCCACCACTTCGTGGATCGGCAATTCCCGGAGCTGCTCCCAATCGAAGCTGCGAGCCCTCTTCACCGCGCCCAGAATCTCCAGCCTCCAGTCGGCGACGTCGATCCCCGGCTGGATGCCGAGATCGAGCACCGGCAGCTTCTCCACGCGGCGCTGCCCCGGCGGGATGTGCGCCTCGCCGGACTCCGGACTGGGGTCGGCTCCTTGCCGGGCCTTGCGCATCTTCGCCTCTGTGAGACGGTTGAAAGGGACCTTCATCGGCCTCGATCCTCGTTTCCTTCACCTCGCAGGGCACCGAAAAAGAGCAGCGCCACCCCCAGGGTAATGGCCGAGTCGGCGACGTTGAAGGTGGGCCAGTGCCACCGCTCGTAGTAGACATCGAGAAAGTCGATGACGTGGCCATAGACGGCCCGGTCGATCAGGTTGCCCACCGCCCCGCCGAGCACCAGCGCAAGCGCCATGCCGGTGATGCGCTGGCGGGGCGAGAGGCGGCGCATCCAGGCGACCAGCACGGCACTGATGACCCCTGCCAGCGCCAGGAAGAACCAGCGTTGCCATCCCCCCGCATCGGCCAGGAAGCTGAACGCGGCCCCCCGGTTGTAGGAGAGGGTCAGATTGAACATGGGCGCCACGGCCACCGGCCGATGATAGGCGAGCCAGGCGTCGGCGGCCAGCTTGGTCGCCTGGTCCACCACCACCACCAGCAGGGAGATCCAGAGCCAGCGCATGACCCTCCGCCCCGCCCTCAGGCGAAGCGGCGCTCCTCGCCCGATCCCGCCACGTTCTCGACGCAACGGCCACACAGTTCGGGATGTTCGGGGTGGCTGCCAACGTCCTCCCGGTGGTGCCAGCAACGCACGCACTTGGGATAGGCGCTGGGCGCCACCGCCACCCACAGCTCGTCCCCGGTAGAGAGGGTGAAATGGATGGCGTCGTCACCCGCCTCAGTCTCGCGATGGATCCGCGCACAGGAGGTGAGCAGCACGAAGCGGAGCTCGTCGCCGAGACGCGAGAGCTGCCGGTAGAGCTCCTCCCCGCAGTAGAGATCCACCTCCGCATCGAGCGACGAACCGATGCCCCCGGCGACCCGCAACCGCTCCAGCTCCTTGCGCACCGCGTCGCTGGTCTCGATCACCAGATCCCAGAAGGCGCGATTCATGGGCTCGGCCCCGTCGAGGGCGAAGAGGCCGCCGTACCACTCCTCGAGGAAGACCGACTCCTTCCGCTCACCGGGCATGTGCTCCCAGATCTCCTCGGCAGTGAAGCTGAGGATGGGGGCCAGCCAGCGCACCATCGCCTCGATGATGTGGTACATGGCGGTCTGGGTGGAGCGGCGGGCGCGGCTCTCCCGCTGGCAGGTGTACTGTCGATCCTTGATGATGTCGAGATAGAAGGCCCCCATCTCCACGGCGCAGAAGTTGTGGATCTGCTGATAGATGGTGTGGAACTGGTAGCTCTGGTAGGCGTCGGTGACCGTCTCCTGCAGTTGCAGCGCACGATCCACCGCCCAGCGGTCGAGGGGAAGCATCTCGTCCGCGACCAGGGCGTCTCGGGCCGGATCGAAACCGTTGAGATTGGCGAGCAGGAACCGGGCCGTGTTGCGGATGCGTCGATAGGAGTCGGCGACCCGCTTGAGGATCTCGTCGGAGACCGTCATCTCCGCCCGGTAGTCGGTGGCGGCGACCCACAGGCGCAGGATGTCGGCGCCGAGGGTGTTGACCACCTTCTGCGGGGCGACCACGTTGCCCCGCGACTTGGACATCTTCATCCCGTGGGCGTCGACGGTGAAGCCGTGGGTGAGCACCGTCCGGTAGGGAGCGGAGTCGCGCATGCCCACCGAGGTGAGCAGGGAGGACTGGAACCAGCCGCGGTGCTGGTCGGAGCCCTCCAGATAGAGGTCGGCCGGTACCTGCAGCCCCTCGCGTGCCTCCAGCACGCAGGCGTGGGTGACGCCGGAATCGAACCAGACGTCCAGGGTATCGCTCACCTTGCGGTACTGCTCCGCCTCGTCACCCAGGAGTTCCCCGGGATCGAGATCGAACCAGGCGTCCATCCCCTCCTTCTCCACCCGCCGGGCCACCTGCTCCATCAGCTCGGTGGTGCGGGGATGGAGATCGCCGCTCTGGCGATGGACGAAGAGCGGGATGGGACTGCCCCACACCCGCTGGCGGGAGATGCACCAGTCGGGACGCCCCTCCACCATGCCGCGAATGCGCGCCTCGCCCCACTCCGGCAGCCACTCCACACGGCCGATCTCCGCGAGTGCCTTCTCCCGCAATCCGTTCTGGTCCATGCTGATGAACCACTGGGGAGTGGCACGGAAGATGATCGGAGTCTTGTGGCGCCAGCAGTGGGGGTAACTGTGGCGCAGCTTCTCGTGGTGGACGAGGCTGGCATGGGCGCGCAACACCTCGATCACCTTGTCGTTGGCGTTGAAGACGTGTTCACCACCGAAGTGGGGGGTGTCGGGCAGGAAGCGCCCGTCGTCCCCCACCGGGTTCTCCACCGGCAGATGGTAGCGCATGCCCACCACATAGTCCTCCTGCCCGTGGCCGGGGGCGGTATGGACACAGCCGGTACCGGCATCGAGGGAGACGTGATCCCCGAGGATCACCGGCACCTCCCGTTCCAGGAAGGGGTGGGCAAGGCGCAGCCCCTCCAGATCGGCCCCCTTGCAGTAGGCGACGACCCGGTACTCCTCCACCCCCCAGCGCACCATCACATCCTTGAGCAGGCCATCGGCGACGATCAGTCGCTCCGGGTCGTGGTCGTCCACGCCGCTGGTCTGCACGACCACGTAGTCGAGTTCCGGATTGACCGCCACCGCCTGGTTGGCGGGGAGGGTCCAGGGAGTGGTGGTCCAGATCACCACCGATACCGGGCCGTACCCCTCGGCCCCCTCCACATGATCGCAGCGCGCCATCAGCGCCTCCTCGTCGAGCACCCGGAAACGGACGTCGATGGCTGGCGAGGTGTGATCCTGGTACTCCACCTCCGCCTCGGCGAGGGCCGAACCGCAATCGGTGCACCAGTGGACCGGTTTGGAGCCCTGGTGCAGATGACCTCGCTCGATGATTCGGGCGAGGGCGCGGATGATGCCCGCCTCGAAGCGGAAATCCATGGTGAGGTAGGGGTTGTCCCAGTCACCGAACACGCCCAGGCGCTGAAAATCGCGCTTCTGCCCCTCCACCTGGCTGGCGGCGTACTCGCGACAGGCGTCGCGGAACCGGCGCGGCTCCACCTTCACCCCCGCCTTGCCCAGCTTGCGCTCCACGTTGAGCTCGATGGGCAGCCCGTGACAGTCCCAGCCGGGCACGTAGGGGGCGTCATAGCCGGCCATCCCGCGCGCCTTGACGATGAAGTCCTTGAGGATCTTGTTGACCGCATGGCCGATGTGGATGTCACCGTTGGCGTAGGGAGGACCGTCGTGGAGGATGAACTTCGGCCGCCCGGCGCGCGCCTGGCGCAGCTTGCCGTAGATCTCCATCGACTGCCAGCGTGCCAGCCGCTCCGGCTCACGCCTGGCCAGGTTGCCACGCATGGGGAACTTCGTCTGGGGCAGGTTGAGGGTATGCTTGTAGTCGGCCACGTCTCTCGCTCTCTCCCGTGCCGGCGTCAGATCCCGAAGTAGTCCCGGGCCGCCCGGCTGTCCTGTTCGATCTGCGCCTTCAGCGCCTCGAACGATTCGAATCTCCGCTCGTCGCGAATCTTGTACCGGAACTCCACGTCCACGTGCCGGCCGTAGATCTCCTGATCGAAGTCGAACAGGTGGACCTCCAGAAGGCTGCGGGTACCGTCCACCGTGGGCCGGTTGCCGACATTGGCGACGCCGTGGATCGGCTCGCGTTCCAGCCCGTACATCTCCACCGCGAAGACCCCCTGCACGGGTGTCACCTTGCGGTGGAGGAAGATGTTGGCGGTGGGAAAGCCGATGGTCCTCCCCCGCTTGTCGCCGTGGGCCACCCGACCGCTCATGCGGTAGCTGCGTCCCAGATACTTCTCGGCGGTGGCCAGGTCGCCACGTGCCAGTGCCTCGCGGATCAGGGTGCTGCTCACCCGCTCGCCGTCGATGAGGAAGGAGCGCATGCTCACCACCTGGAAACCGCGCTCCATTCCCACCCGCTGCAGGAGTTCGAAATCACCCGTGCGCCGGTGGCCGAAGCGGAAATCGTCCCCCACCACCAGATAGCGGACCCCCAGCCCCTCCACCAGAATCCGCTTGATGAACTCCGAGGCCGACTGGTTGGCGAACCTCTCGTTGAAGATCAGTACCAGCACCCGGTCCACCGAGAAGCGACGCAGGGCATGGATCTTCTCCCGCAGCCGCGTGAGGCGGGGCGGCGCCCGGTCAGCCATGAAGAACTCCTGGGGCTGGGGCTCGAAGGTGATCACGGTGGTGGGGAGACACAGCGCCTCCGCCTTCTCCGCGAGCTGCCCGAGCACCGCCTGGTGCCCCAGGTGGACCCCATCGAAGTTGCCAATGGTCGCCACGCAGCCGCGATGCCGCGGGAGCAGGTTGTGGGCGCCTCGAATCAGTTCCATGGGTTCTCCGCCGGGGAATCCGCGCATCTTGCGTCAAGATGACGTAAAGGTGCGAAATTATACTATCAACCCGGCAACATACTATATCGCGTTCAGTCGTCGCCTGCCGGTTCGCGGCAGGGTGGAGCCGCGCCGCTTCAGCAGGATGTTGAAAAAGGCCGGGACGGCCTTTTTCAATATCCTGATAGATATGGCGTCCGGGAACCGGCGGGAACCACGCGGGCGGGTCACTCCGGCCGCGTCCGCCAGCGCCAGGGCCGCACGCCAAGCAGCAGGAGGACGAACAGATAGCAGGTGGCGGCGGCGGCGATCAGACCCGCCAGCCGCATCGCCCGGCCTCCCGCGCCCATGGCATACCAGAGATCGGGAGGCCCCGCGAGCAGATGGAGCAGCAGGGCCATGGCCGCCAGCGCCACCGCCAGACGCGCCATCAGGGACCACCAGCCGCCGAGTGGCCGGTAGGCTCCCTCCCGTCTCAGGCGACGAAACAGCAGCACGGCATTGACCCAGGCCCCCAGGGCGGTGGCGAGTGCCAGGCCCGCGTGCGGTGCCTCCATTCCCAGCCACACCATGGGCACCACGAAGGCGACGTTGAAGAGCATGTTGGCCCCCATCGCCCAGAGGCCGATGCGAACCGGCGTGGAGGTATCCTGTCGGGCATAGAAGCCGGGCGCCAGCACCTTGACGAGCATGAAGCCCCCCAACCCCAGGGCATAGGCGGTGAGGCTGAAGCCCGCCATGCGGGCATCGGCTGGGGTGAAGGCCTGGTACTGGAAGAGGGTCACCAGTACCGGAACCGCCAGCACCGCCAGTCCGACCGTCGCCGGCACGGCGATGAGCAGGGCCCAGCGGAGTGCCCAGTCGAGGGTCGCGCTGAACGCCTCCCCGCTGCCGTCCGCGTGGCGACGGGAGAGACTCGGCAGGATCACCGTGGAGAGGGCGATACCGAACACGCCCAGCGGGAACTCCATCAGCCGGTCCGAGTAGTAGAGCCAGCTCACGCTGCCACTCACCAGGAAGGAGGCGATCAGGGTGTCCAGGAGGAGATTGATCTGCGCCACCGAAGAGCCGAACAGGGCCGGCATCATCAGCCGCAGGATCTTGCGCACCCCCTCGTGCGCCCGGTCCCAGCGTGGCCTTGGCAACAGCCCCAGGCGCAACAGGAAGGGCAACTGGAAGGCGAGCTGGGTCGCTCCCGCCACCAGCACCCCCAGGGCGAGGGCCACCACCGGGGTCTCGAAAAGGGGCGCCACCCAGAGGGCGAAACCGATCAGTACCAGGTTGAGCAGCACCGGCGTGAAGGCGGGTACACCGAAGCGGCCGTAACTGTTGAGGATGCCGCCGGCGAAGGCGGTCAGGGAGATGAAGAAGAGGTAGGGGAAGGTGAAGCGCAGCAGGTCGGCGGCCAGATCGAACTTGTCGGCACTCTCGCGCAGAAAACCGGGGGCGAAGAGCAGGATCAGCAGCGGTGCCGCCACCACCCCCACCACGGTGATCATCGCCAGCACCCCGC
>JALTLT010000489.1 GCA_027001815.1 Gammaproteobacteria bacterium
GGCTACAGGTACCTGTGGGGTTGGGAGGAAAATCGAGCCGTTACACCCCCGTCTCCCGTAGGCCGGATAAGCCGCCCTGCGGCGCATCCGGCAAATGCCGCCGCAGGCGGCACGAACGAGGCGCCACCACCCCCCTTCCCCTCGTCACGCCGCTCCCGCGGCGTGACGCATCGCCCGGGGCGCTCCCGCGCCCCGCAGGGCCGAGGTGTGGCGCCACACCCCACGCGACGCGGGAGCGTCGCCCGCCACCGGTGACGCCGGGGACCGGCGTCACCAGGAAGCCCCTTTTCCCGCTCTGCGGGAATTGCCCGATGCGCTTTGTTCCCGCTGCGCGGGAATTGCCCGATGCGCTGCGCTTATCGGGCCTACAGGCTACAGGTACCTGTGGGGTTGGGAGGAAAATCGAGCCGTTACACCCCCGTCTCCCGTAGGCCGGATAAGCCGCCCCGCGGCGCATCCGGCAAATGCCGCCGCAGGCGGCACCAACGTGGCACCACCATCCCCAATCTCCCTCGTCACGCCGCGGGACCGGCGTCACCAGGAGAATCTGCCCGGCACGCTCCCGCGCGATGGGCCGGTACAACAAACGCCCCCCAGATGGTATCCTCCCCCCTTTCCCTGATCATCCCGGTTTCCCTTCATGTCCGAGCTGAAAAACGACCTCTTCCTGCGTGCCCTCGAGCGCAAGCCGGTGGAACGCACTCCCGTCTGGATCATGCGCCAGGCCGGCCGCTACCTTCCCGAATACCGCGAGACCCGGGCCCGTGCCGGCAACTTCCTCGACCTCTGCCAGAACCCGGAGCTCGCCTGCGAGGTCACCCTGCAGCCCATCGATCGCTACCATCTCGATGCGGCCATCCTCTTCTCGGACATCCTCACCATCCCCGATGCCATGGGGCTCGGACTCTACTTCACGGAAGGGGAGGGGCCGAAGTTCGAGAACCCCGTCCGCACCGCCGCCGACGTGAAGCGCCTCGGGGTGCCCGATCCGGAACAGGATCTCGGCTACGTCATGAATGCCGTGCGCCTCATCCGGCAGGAACTCCACGGCCGGGTTCCGCTGATCGGCTTCTCCGGCAGCCCCTGGACGCTGGCCACCTACATGGTAGAGGGGGGCGGCACCAAGGTATTCGCCCACGCCAAGGGGATGATGTTCGACCGCCCCGACCTGATGCACGAGCTGCTCGATGTCATCGCCCGCGCCGTCATCGCCTACCTCAACGCACAGGTGGAGGCGGGCGCCCAGGCGCTTATGGTCTTCGACACCTGGGGCGGCATGCTCAGCGACCGCGCCTACCGCGAGTTCTCCCTGCAGTACATGCAGCGGGTGGTGGAAGGAGTCATCCGCGAACATGAAGGGCGCAAGGTGCCGGTGATCCTGTTCACCAAGGGTGGTGGCCTCTGGCTGCGCGACATGGCGGCCACCGGGTGCGACGCCCTGGGACTCGACTGGACCATGAACATCGGCGAGGCCCGCCGGCAGGTGGGTGACAAGGTGGCGCTGCAGGGCAACATGGATCCCTGCGTACTCTACGCCTCCCCCGAGCGCATCCGTCAGGAGGTGGCTACCATCCTCGAGGAATACGGTCACGGCAGCGGCCACGTTTTCAACCTCGGTCACGGCATCCACCCGGGCATCGACCCGGAGCACACGGCCGCCCTGGTCCAGGCGGTCCGCGAGCTGAGCCCCGCCTACCACACCTGATCCCCCGTGGTTGCGCGCATCGCTCCGGTCGCACTGCTTCTCGCCGCGCTCACCATCGGCATCGCCCACGCCCAGTGGCCCGCCTCCACCGGCCAGAGCGGCCTGATCAACATGCCCGACGCCAGAACGGGGGAGGACGGGCTGCTCCGCTTCGGTCTCTCCAATGCCGACCCCTACCTCGCCGGCTGGCTCAGCGTAACCGCCCTTCCGGGGCTGGAGCTCTCCGCCCGCTACACCCGCATCGCCCATACCGCCCCTCCCCTTGGTTCGGACTACGGCAACTACAAGGACAAGGCCTTCGACGCCAAGTGGAACCTGCTGCATGAGGGGGAGATCCTGCCCGCCCTCACCGTCGGTGTGCAGGACTACCTGGGCACTCGCATCTTCTACACCCCCTACGTGGTGGCAGGAAAACGGTGGGATGACCTCGACCTCACCCTCGGCTACGGCGAAGAGCGCATCGACGGCTGGTTCGGCGGTATCC
>JALTLT010000490.1 GCA_027001815.1 Gammaproteobacteria bacterium
CACGCCTGGTGGGACTTGAGCTGCCCGATCGGGCTGCGCACCAGCGTCACCTTCAGTTTCTTCTGCTCGGCCATGGCTTACCCCGTGATCTCCTCGACGCGCTTGCCGCGCTTGGCCGCAACGTCCTCCGGGGAGTGGATCCCGGTGAGGCCGTTGATGGTCGCCCGCACCACGTTGATGGGGTTGCGGGAACCGATGCACTTGGCCAGCACGTTGTGAACCCCCACCACCTCGAAGACGGCACGCATGGCACCGCCGGCGATGATGCCGGTACCCTCGGATGCGGGCTGCATGTAGACCTTGCTGGCGCCGTGACGGGCCATGATCGGATACTGCAGCGTACCCTCGTTGAGGTGCACCTTGCGCATGTTCTTGCGCGCCTTCTCCATCGCCTTCTGGATGGCCAGGGGGACCTCGCGGGCCTTGCCGTAGCCGAAGCCGACGCTCCCGTTGCCGTCACCCACCACCGTCAGGGCGGTGAAACCGAATTGCCGGCCACCCTTGACCACCTTGGCCACGCGATTGACCGCGACCAGCTTTTCCAGGAGTCCGTCAGTGGCAGCGTTTGCGCTGTCGTTGTTCGCCATGGCTCAACCCTTAAATTTGCAGACCGTTTTCCCGGGCGGCGTCTGCCAACGCCTTGACCCGGCCATGATACCTGAATCCCGAGCGGTCGAACGAGACCTGCTCGATACCGGCGGCCTTTGCCCGCTCGGCGATCAGCTTGCCCACCGCGCCGGCCGCCTCGATGTTGCCGGTGCTCTTGAGCGAACTGCGCAGATCCGGCTCCACGGTGGAGGCCGCGACCACCACCTGGTCCCCTTCGGGACGGATCACCTGGGCGTAGATGTGCCGGGGGGTGCGGTGCACGCAGAGTCGGTAGTTGCCCGAAAGACGAATGCGCGCCCTGGTCTTGCGCGCCCGACGGAGTCTTGCCTTCTTCTTGTCCATCTCGCTCTACCTTACTTCTTCTTGGCTTCTTTGAGAGCCACGTGCTCGTCCACGTACCGCACACCCTTGCCCTTGTAGGGCTCGGGCGGACGATAGCTGCGGATCACCGCGGCCACCTGACCGACCTGCTGCTTGTCGATCCCCTTGACCACCACCTCCGTCTGACTCGGAGTCTCGATCGTGATCCCTTCCGGGATCGGGTACTCCACGGGGTGGGAGAAGCCCAGGGTGAGGTTCAGCACCTTGCCCTGTGCCTGGGCGCGATAACCGACGCCCCGCAGCTCCAGCTTGCGCTCGAAGCCCTGGCTCACGCCCTGCACCATGTTGTTCACCAGCGACCGCATGGTGCCGGCCATCGCCTTGGAGGCACGGGAGCCATCACGCCCGGCGAACCGCAGGACATTCTCCTCCTGGGTCACCTCGACGGCGGGATGCACATCCATGGAGAGCTCCCCTTTCGGGCCCTTCACCTGCACCGTGCTGCCGGACAGGGTCACCTGGACCCCGGATGGCACCTCGACAGGACTGTTCGCGATTCTGGACATCGTGATTCACCTGAAACCGTTTAGGAAACTGTACAGAGGACCTCGCCACCCTCGCCGACGGCGCGTGCCGCACGGTCGGTCATCACCCCCTTCGAGGTGGAGACGATGGCGATACCGAGACCGCCGTTGACGGTCGGCAGCTCCCCCTTGCCCTTGAAGATGCGCAGGCCGGGCCGACTGACCCGCTTGATCGACTCGATCACCGGCTGCCCCTGGTAGTAGCGCAGCTTGACCACCAGCTCGGGCTTGCTCTCGCCCTGCACCTCGAAGCCGTCGATGTAGCCTTCCTCCAGCAGGACCCGGGCGATCTCCCCCTTCTGCTTGGACGCGGGCATGCGGACCTCCACCTTGCCGGCCGCCTGGCCGTTGCGGATACGGGTCAACATGTCAGCGATTGGATCAGTCATGCTCATGGTTCTATTTCCTCGATCACCGCCGGCCCACTGGAACCGCCGGTCGCTGCCTCATTAGGATGTTCTGCTTACCAGCTCGCCTTGCGCACGCCGGGCAGGTCGCCCTTCATGGTGTGCTCGCGCAGCTTGTTGCGAGCCAGGCCGAACTTGCGGTAATAGCCCTTCGGCCGGCCTGTGAGTGCACAGCGGTTGCGCAGGCGGACCGGACTGGCATCGCGCGGCATCGACTGCAGCTTACGCACCGCCTCCGCCTTCTCTTCCCACGAGGCGGACTCGCTGGAGATGATCTTCTTCAGCTCCGCCCGCTTGGCGGCATACTTCTTCACCAGCTTGGCGCGCTTCTTCTCGCGATTGATCATGCAAACCTTGGCCATCTCGCTTCCCTCAGTTCTTGAACGGAAAATTGAAGGCCTTGAGCAGTGCGAGACCCTCTTCGTCGGTGGGGGCGGTGGTGGTGATGCTGATATCCATCCCGCGCAGAGCATCGATCTTGTCGTAATCGATCTCCGGGAAGATGATCTGCTCCTGCACACCCATGTTGTAGTTGCCACGGCCGTCGAACGCCCTGGGATTGAGGCCGCGGAAGTCACGGATCCGGGGAATGGCGATGTTGATCAGCCGGTCCAGGAACTCGTACATCCGCTCCCGCCGCAGGGTCACCTTGCAGCCGATGGGCCAGCCCTCACGGATCTTGAAGCCGGCCTCGGATTTGCGGGCATAGGTGACGATCGGCTTCTGGGCCGCGATCAGCGCCATGTCGTGGGTGGCGTGCTCGAGGATCTTCTTGTCCCCGACTGCCTCACCAAGACCCATGTTGAGGGTGATCTTGGAGATGCGCGGAATCATCATCGGGTTGCTGTACCCGAACTGCTCCCGCAACTGGTCCACGACCGTGTCGAAATAGTATTGTTGCAATCTTGCCATCACTGCCGTCCCGATTTAGGCGTCAACGACTTCGCCGTTGGACTTGAAATAACGGACCTTGCGGCCGTCCTCCAGGAACTTGAACCCGACCCGGTCACCCTTCTGCGTCACCGGATTCCAGAGCATCAGGTTGGAGGCCTGGATCGGCATCTCCTTGTCGATGATGCCGCCGGGAATGCCGCGCCCGGGATCGCCACGCTGGTGCTTCTTCACCAGGTTGATGTTCTCCACGATCACCCGGCCGTCCTTGAGGATCTTGCGCACGGTGCCCCGCCGGCCCTTGTCTTTGCCGGCGATGACGATCACCTCGTCACCCGTCTTGAGTCTGTTCATCGTTCTCTCCCCCGCCTCACAGCACTTCAGGTGCAAGCGAAATGATCTTCATGAAGCGCTCGCTGCGCAGCTCGCGGGTCACCGGGCCGAAGATGCGGGTGCCGATCGGCTGCATCTGGTTGTTGAGCAGCACGGCGGCGTTGCCGTCGAAACGGATCACCGAGCCATCGGGGCGACGCACGCCCTTGCGGGTGCGCACCACCACAGCGTTGTAGATCTCACCCTTCTTCACCTTGCCGCGAGGGATCGATTCCTTAACGCTGACCTTGATGATATCGCCGATACCGGCATAGCGGCGGTGGGACCCGCCCAGCACCTTGATGCACTGAACGCGGCGGGCACCACTGTTGTCCGCTACGTTGAGCATGGTCTGCATCTGAATCATGGCCTGCTTCCCGAAATCAGTTGTTGAATTCTGTCACCGCTTCCCGCCGGTCGTCAGGCTGCGGAGGCGGACTCGACGATCTTGACCAGACGCCAGCACTTGCTCTTGGAGAGCGGGCGGCACTGTTTGACCACCACCGTATCGCCGATCTGGCACTCGTTGTTCTCGTCGTGCGCATGGATCTTGGTGGAACGCCGAATGAACTTGCCGTACAGGGGATGCTTGACGCGGCGCTCGAGCAGCACGGTGATGGTCTTGTCCATCTTGTTGCTCACCACCCGGCCGGTGGCGGTACGCTGAACCTTTTCGGTGTTGCCGTTATCGCTCATCACTGTTCACCCGCACGTTTCTTTTCATTCAGGATGGTCTTGATCCGCGCCACATCACGACGCACCTGCTTCATCTGATGGGGACGGGCCAACTGGCCACTTCCGGCCTGCATGCGCAGGTTGAACTGCTCGCGGAGCAGGTTCATCAGCTCTTCCTGCAGCTCCGCAGCCGACTTTGCTCTCAGCTCGCTCGCTTTCATCACATCACCGTCCGAGTCACGAAAACCGTCTTCACCGGCAGCTTGGCACCCGCCAGGCGGAACGCCTCGCGCGCCACCTCCTCGGCCACGCCTTCCATCTCGTAGAGAACCTTACCCGGCTGCACCTTGGCCACCCAGTACTCCACGTTGCCCTTGCCCTTGCCCTGCCGGACCTCGAGGGGCTTCTTGGTCACCGGGGTGTCCGGGAAGACGCGGATCCAGATCTTGCCACCACGCTTGATGTGGCGGGTCATGGCACGACGCGCGGCCTCGATCTGGCGCGCGGTGATCCGACCGCGACCGACCGCCTTGAGACCGTACTCGCCAAAGCTGACTTTGTTGCCACGATTGGCCAGCCCCCGGTTCTTGCCGGTCTGCTGCTTACGGAATTTGGTACGTTTCGGCTGCAACATCGCTCAAATCTCCCCGTTCAGGCCGCCGCGCCCTTGCCGGCCCGACGCTCCTTCTTCGGCTGCTTCTGCTCCTGCTCGGCGCCAAACTCGAACACCTCGCCCTTGTAGATCCACACCTTGACGCCGATCACGCCGTAGGTGGTGTTGGCCTCGGTGAAGCCGTAGTCGATGTCGGCCCGCAGGGTGTGCAGCGGCACGCGACCCTCCCGGTACCACTCGCTCCGGGCGATCTCGGCCCCGTTCAGGCGACCCGACACCTTCACCTTGATGCCGAGCGCACCGAGGCGCATGGTGTTGGTCACCGCCCGGCGCATGGCACGACGGAACATGATCCGGCGCTCGAGCTGGTTGGCGATGCTCTCGGCCACGAGCTGCGCATCCAGCTCCGGCTTGCGGATCTCCTCCACGTTGACCGAGACGTCAACGCCCAGCATCCGCTTGAGCTCCTGGCGCAGCTTCTCGATGTCCTCGCCCTTGCGGCCGATCACCACCCCCGGACGGGCGGTGTGGATGGTCACCAGCGCGGCGCGTGCGGGGCGCTCGATCTGGACCCGGCTGACCGAGGCCTGGGCCAGCCTCTTCTTGATGAAGTCACGAACCTCGAGGTCCTGAACCAGTTGCGCGGCGTAGTTGCCGGAGTCGGCATACCACTTGGAGTTCCAGTCCTTGGCGATGCCCAGGCGGATCCCGATCGGATGTACTTTCTGCCCCATTGCGGCCTCTCTCTCTTATCGCTCGGCGACGGTGACGGTGATGTGACTGGTGCGCTTGAGGATGCGGGTACCCCGCCCCTTGGCACGCGCCCGCCAGCGCTTGAGGGTCGGACCCTCGTCGACACAGATGGCGGTGATCTTCAGCTCGTCGACGTCCGCGCCTTCGTTGTGTTCGGCGTTGGCGATCGCCGAATCGACCACCTTCTTGATGATCCGGGCACCCTTCTTGGTGCTGAAGGTGAGGAGATCCAGCGCCTTCTCCACCGGCATTCCACGGATCTGATCCGCCACCAGGCGCGCCTTCTGCGGCGAGATGCGCACATGCTTCATCTTTGCTGAGACTGCCATTTCGACGCTCCGTTACTTGGCTTTCTTGTCGCCCGCATGCCCCTTGAAGGTGCGGGTCAGGGCGAACTCGCCCAGCTTGTGGCCGACCATGTTCTCGTTGATCAGGATCGGCACGTGCTGCCGCCCGTTGTGCACGGCGATGGTCAGGCCGACCATGTCGGGCAGGATCACCGAGCGGCGCGACCAGGTCTTGATCGGCTTGCGGCTGTTGGAGGCACGCGCCTCTTCCACTTTCTTGGCCAGATGCAAGTCCACGAAGGGACCTTTCTTTACTGAACGCGGCACTGTTCCCTACCTCGATCTGCTATTTCTTGTTGCGACGGCGGACGATGAACTTGTCGGTCCGCTTGTTGCTACGCGTCTTGTGGCCCTTGGTCGGCACGCCCCAAGGGGAGACCGGGTGACGACCGCCCGAGGTGCGGCCCTCGCCGCCGCCGTGGGGGTGATCAACCGGGTTCATGGCGACACCGCGAACGGTGGGCCGGACGCCCCGCCAACGGGTGGCGCCGGCCTTGCCCAGCTTGCGCAGGTTGTGCTCGTGGTTGCTCACCTCGCCGACCGTGGCACGGCACTCGGCCAGCACCTTGCGCATCTCGCCGGAGCGGAGCCGCAAGGTGGCGTAGGCCCCCTCGCGGGCCAGCACCTGGGCGCTGGCGCCGGCGCTGCGGGCGAGCTGCGCACCCTTGCCCGGCTTCATCTCGATGCAGTGGACGGTGCTGCCGACCGGGATGTTGCGCAGCGGCAGGGTGTTGCCCGGCTTGATGGGCGCGTCGCGGCCGGAGATCACCTCGTCGCCCGCCTTCAGCCCCCGCGGGGCGATGATGTAGCGGCGCTCGCCATCGGCGTAGAGGACCAGCGCGATGTGGGCGGTACGGTTGGGATCGTACTCGATGCGTTCGATTCTGCCCGGAATGCCGTCCTTGTCGCGCTTGAAATCGATGATCCGGTAGCGCTGCTTGTGGCCGCCCCCCTTGTGACGGGTGGTGATGCGGCCCTTGTTGTTGCGCCCGCCGGTCTTGGACTTGCGGTCGATCAACGGTGCGTAGGGCTCGCCCTTGTGCAGGTGAGGGGTGACCACCTTCACCACACCGCGGCGCCCGGGAGAAGTCGGTTTGAGTTTTACGATCGCCATGGTCTTTTTCGCCTAAACAGCAGTTGCGTTCCGCCTCAGCCCGCGTCGGGTCCGAGGAAGTCGATCTCGTTGCCCTCGGCCAGGGTGACATACGCCTTCTTCCAGTCGGAACGGCGGCCGATGGTATGGCCGAAGCGCTTCACCTTGCCCTTGACGTTGACGGTGGTGACGTCGGTCACCTTCACGTCGAACAGCATCTCGACGGCCTTGCGGATCTCGGGCTTGGTGGCGTCACGACGCACCTTGAAGACCACCTGGTTGGCCAGGTCGCCGACCCGCGCCGCCTTCTCCGAGACGTGGGGTGCCAGCAGCACCTTCATCAGTCGCTCTTTGTTCACGCCAGCCACTCCTCGATCTGCTTCACCGCGCTCTCGGTCATCACCACCTTCTCGGCACCCACCAGATTGACCGGGTTCACCTCGGAAGGCTCCAGCACCTCCACGTGGGGGAGGTTGCGGGCCGCCAGGTAGAGGTCGACGTCCGCCTCGGCGGTCACCAGCAGCCCCTTCTCGACACCCAGGTCGCCGAGAAGCCCGACCATCGCCTTGGTCCGGGGCGCCTCCACCTTCAGCTCCTTGACCAGCACCAGGCGCTCCTGGCGCACCAGCTCGGAGAGGATGGCGCGCATGGCGGCGCGGTACATCTTGCGGTTCACCTTCTGGCTGTGGTCCTGCGGGGTGGCGGCGAAGGTCTTGCCCCCCCCACGCCACAGCGGGCTGCGGATGGTACCGGCCCGGGCGCGCCCGGTCCCCTTCTGCCGCCACGGCTTGGCGCCCCCACCTCTCACTGCGGAGCGGTTCCTGTGGGCGCGTGTGCCGGCACGGGCGCCGGCCAGATAGGCAGTCACCACCTGGTGGACCAGGCCCTCGTTGAACTCGGCGGCGAAGGCGCGGTCCGCGACCTCGATCGTCCCCGAGTTGGCTGCGAATTCAAGCTGCATGACGACTCCTGTTTATGCTTTCACCGCGGGGCGGACGATGACGTCACCGCCCTTGGCACCCGGAATGGAACCCTTCACCAGCAGCAGGTTGCGCTCGGCGTCGACCCGTACCACTTCGAGGCTCTGCTGGGTAGCCCGCTTCGCGCCCATGTGGCCTGCCATGCGCTTGCCCTTGAACACCCGCCCCGGGGTCTGGTTCTGACCGATGGAACCCGGCGCACGGTGCGACAGCGAGTTGCCGTGGGTGGCATCCTGGGTGCGGAAGTTGTGCCGCTTGACCACGCCGGCGAACCCCTTGCCGATGGTGACCCCCGTGACGTCCACCTTCTGTCCGGCCTCGAAGAGGGAGAGCGGGATCTCGCCACCCACCTGCAGCTCCTCGCCCTCGCCGTCGTCGAGACGGAACTCCCACAGGCCGCGCCCCGCCTCCACGCCGGCCTTGGCGAAGTGGCCGGCGGCCGGCTTGCTCACGCGGCTCGCCTTGCGACTGCCGGTGGTCACCTGGACCGCGCGGTAGCCGTCGGTCTCCGGGGTCTTCACCTGGGTGATCCGGTTGGGCTCAACCACGATCACGGTGACCGGGACCGACTCGCCACCCTCGGTGAAGACGCGGGTCATGCCTGCTTTGCGACCGATTACTCCGATTGCCATCACTCAAGCTCCAGTAGCTTCCACACGGGCCGCGGGGCCCCTGCGGCTTAACTCAGTTTGATCTGTACGTCGACGCCCGCGGGCAGGTCGAGCTTCATCAACGAATCCACCGTCTTGTCAGTGGGCTCGACGATGTCCATCAGCCGCTTGTGGGTGCGCAGCTCGTACTGGTCCCGCGCGTCCTTGTTGACGTGCGGGGAGATGAGCACGGTGAAGCGCTCCTTCTTGGTCGGCAGCGGGATCGGGCCGCGGACGATGGCGCCGGTGCGGCGCGCAGTCTCGACGATCTCGCGGGCCGACTTGTCGATCAGCCGATGATCAAATGCCTTCAGACGGATGCGGATGGTTTGCTTGGCCATTTCTGCGGTCTCGGATTCGTTGTGTTGCGTCTCGGACTACCTGTTCGGAATCCGGCCCTTACTCGATGATCTTGGAGACCACGCCGGCGCC
The DNA here is from genome assembly GCA_027001815.1 of Gammaproteobacteria bacterium. Classification (GTDB taxonomy): domain Bacteria; phylum Pseudomonadota; class Gammaproteobacteria; order JALTLT01; family JALTLT01; genus JALTLT01. The sequence continues at coordinate 8,728 of JALTLT010000490.1, forward strand.
GACGGTGCGGCCACCCTCGCGGATCGCGAAGCGAAGCCCCTCTTCCATCGCAATCGGCGCAATCAGCGACACCGTCATCTTCACGTTGTCGC
>JALTLT010000491.1 GCA_027001815.1 Gammaproteobacteria bacterium
CTGAAACCGGTGCAGTGGCCGGTGCCCGCCGGCGGTGGACCGAGGATGCGTCTGTTCGAGGAGGGCCGCTTCTTCACGGCCAGCGGCCGCGCCCGTTTCGTCGCCGTGGGCGCCCGCGCGCCGGCGGCCGCCCCCGATGCCGGCTATCCGTTCGTGCTCAACACCGGCCGCATCCGCGACCAGTGGCACACCATGAGTCGCACCGGCCGGTCGGCACGACTGTCGGCTCATCTGCCGGAACCCTTCGTCGAGATCCACCCGCGGGATGCACGGGTCGTGGCGATCGCCGACGGCGAACTGGTGCAGGTGGAGAGCCGCCGCGGCGCGGTGGTGGTGAAAGCGAGGATCAGCGAGGGCCAGCGACCGGGCACTCTCTTCATCCCCATGCACTGGAACGATCAGTATGCTGCCCGGGCGGTGGTGGATGCACTGGTGGCCCCGGTGACCGATTCACTCTCCGGACAGCCGGAATTCAAGCACACTCCGGTACGCATCACCCCGTGGGAGGCGGGCTGGTATGGCTTCCTGCTCAGCCGGCGGCGTCTCTCCATGGACGCCAGCGGCTACTGGTCGATGTCGCGGGGAAAGGGGATCTGGCGATACGAGCTGGCTGGTCGGGAGCAACCCGATGACTGGGCGTGCTGCGCCCGTTCACTGCTCTGCCAGGAGGCGGAGCGGGTGGAGTGGATCGAGTTTCACGACAGGGGGGTTCACCGCTACCGCGCCGCGCGTCTCGAGAACGGTCGTCTGGAGAGCTGCATCTTCATTGGTCCCGACAGTCGCCTGCCGCCACGGGACTACCTGGTCACGCTGTTCGAGCGCGAACGGCTCGATACCGAAGAGCGCCGGAGTCTGCTGACCGGCAAGCCGGCCCGTCCGGTGGCGGATGCGGGGCCCGTGGTCTGCGCCTGTTTCGGGGTCGGCCTGCACACCATCGAGGGGGTGATCCGCAGCGAGGGGATCACTACCGTCGAGGCGATCGGTGAGCGGCTGAAGGCGGGTACCAACTGCGGTTCGTGCCTGCCGGAGCTGGCGAGAATACTCGCCGCCTCCGCCACAGGCCCCGGACCGACCGGATGAAATTGATTGATCACAATTGACATTTATCAATGGAAAGAATCGTCTCCTGACACCGGTCGGCTCCCTCCATGCCCCTTCCTCCATTCTGGATCGTGTCTGAATTTCCCTTGAAATTTCACAGGTTGTGACAATTGCTCCATTGACGGGCATACCCCGCCCATGGAACTCTTTATAGCGTCAAATCGGGTGTGGTTATTACTTGAGGAATCTCTGATTTATTCAGAGATTCCTGCGGCACAGGGATGTGCCGCCAAAATCGATCACCGCAGGTGATTGATTTTGCAAGGGAGCCGAAAACCGCGTTTTTCGGCTCCCGTACTCTGGCAATTCAGGGATGAATTGTTCAGAGTTTCCTTAAATACAACAACTTGTCGGGTTAACATATCGTCAGGAGACCGGCGCAATGAAACTATCGACCAAGGCGCGCTACGCAATCATCGCCATGATGGATCTGGCCTTGCATGAAAACCGGCGCCCCGTAACCTTATCAGACATTTCTCGTTACCAGGGGATCTCTCTCTCCTATCTGGAGCAGCTCTTCGCCAAGTTGCGCAGTCACGGCCTGGTGAAAGGGGTACGAGGCCCCGGCGGCGGCTATCGCCTGGCCCGGCCGGCCGAGGAGGTCTCCATCGCCGAGATCGTCGGTGCCATCAACGGCACCGAGTGGCAGCATGTGCCCGCCATGAGCGACGACGACCCCGAGGTCCAGCGGGAGCGTGAGCTGCTCGACGGGATGTGGGGCATGCTCAGCGAGAGGCTGCTCGACTTCCTCGCCAACCAGACCCTGGCCGAGTTCGTTCGCATGCAGTCCGGAGCCCCCTCGATGATGGGGCGCGGGGTGGAGAGCGAGGATCGGAGCGCGGCCTGACACGCCGGCGAGGGCTCCCTCGTTCGGGAGTACGGCTTCGCGGATCCGGAAAGGGGCGGCCTCGGGCCGCCTCTTTTTTAGCAGGATGTTGAAAAAGGCCGTCCTGGCCCTTTCCAACGGTGGAAGACGAGAGCGCGGTTTTCGGCTTCTTCCCATTTTCAATGACTTGGGGTCACCAGAAAAGGCAGCGGTGCGTCCATGCCCGCACACGAGCCGCCGAAA
>JALTLT010000492.1 GCA_027001815.1 Gammaproteobacteria bacterium
GTCCAGGTAGACCGGCACGAAGAGGCGGATCTGGCGGAGAAATTCGGGACGCCGGAAGATGGTCGCCTTGAGCTGCTGGCAGGGGGGGCACCATACCGCCCCCCAGTAGAGGAAGAGCGGCTTGCCGCTGCGCCTTGCCTCGGAGAATGCAGCCTCTACCCCCCCTTCGAACCAGGGGATGGAGTCGGCGGCCGGGGCGGGGCCGGAGAAGTGGGTGACGAGGAGCAGCAGAAGCAGGGCCGGCAGGGGTCGAGGCGCGCGTCTCATGGAGTCTCCACGGTATTTCCGCCACGGGGCCACGTTTCGCCGTCCGTGGGGCTGTAGTATCATTAGCAACTTTCGCTGTGCCTTCCCGCGGTGCGGGCAGGACACGGATCACGGTGCAGATTCAATGGCTTGCCGCCCTGCGGGCAGGCGGGCCCGGAGAGCGAAGACGAGGATCCATGGACATTAATCCACTGGTGGCAAAAATAAAAGACCTCAAAGGGCGCGCAGACGCCCTGAGGGGGTATCTTTGACTACGCTGCCAAGCGTGAACGACTCGACGAGGTAGTCCGCGAGCTGGAACAGCCCGACGTCTGGAACGAACCGGAGCGGGCCCAGGAGCTGGGCCGGGAGCGGGCCAGCCTGGAGAGGGTGGTCGAGACCCTGGACGCCCTGGAGAGCGGCCTCTCCGACGCCGACGAGCTGCTGGAACTGGCGGTGGAGGAGGGTGACGAGGCGACCGCTGGCGAGGTGGCGGCCGACCTGCAGAAGATGGAGCGCCAGGTGGCCGACCTGGAGTTCCGCCGCATGTTCGCCGGCGAGATGGATGCCGCCAACGCCTATCTCGACATCCAGGCCGGTTCCGGCGGCACCGAGGCCCAGGACTGGGCCAACATGCTGCTGCGGATGTATCTGCGCTGGGGTGAGCGGCACGGTTTCAAGACCGAGCTGATCGAGGTCTCGCCCGGCGAGGTGGCCGGTATCAAGAGCGCCACGGTGCGTTTCGAAGGGGAGTATGCCTTCGGCTGGCTGCGTACGGAGACCGGCGTCCACCGCCTGGTGCGCAAGTCTCCCTTCGATTCGGGCAACCGCCGCCACACCTCCTTTGCGGCGGTCTTCGTCGCTCCGGAAGTGGACGACGATATCGACATCGAAATCAATCCGGCCGATCTGCGGATCGATGTCTACCGTGCCTCCGGTGCCGGCGGCCAGCACGTCAACCGTACCGAATCGGCGGTGCGCATCACCCATCTGCCGACCGGTATCGTGGTGCAGTGCCAGAACGACCGCTCCCAGCACAAGAACAAGGCCCAGGCCATGAGGCAGCTCAAGGCCAAGCTCTACGAACGGGAGATGCTCGAACGGCAGGCTGCCCAGCAGAAGCTGGAGGAGGAGAAGGCGGACATCGGCTGGGGCAGCCAGATCCGCTCCTACGTTCTCGACCAGTCGCGGATCAAGGATCTGCGCACCGGTGTCGAGACCAGCAACACCCAGGCGGTGCTGGATGGCGATCTGGACCGCTTCATCGAAGCGGCGCTCAAGCAGGGGTTGTGACCCCCTCGACACCCACCACACAGAGACGAGCATGGCAGAAGAGAGAGACGAACACCGGCTGATCGCCGAACGACGCGCAAAGCTGCAGAAGCTGCGCGAGGAGGGGGTCGCCTTCCCCAACGACTTCCGCCGCGACGTGATGGCCGGTGAGCTGCACGCGGAGTACGGCGACAAGGAGAACGAGGAGCTGGAGGCCAACCCGGTCCGGGTCAGGGTGGCCGGCCGGATGATGGCCAAGCGGGTGATGGGCAAGGCGAGCTTTGCCCACATCCAGGACATGTCGGGACGCATCCAGCTCTTCGTTCAGCGCGACGCCCTGCCGGAAGGGGTCTACCAGCAGTTCAAGAGCTGGGACGTGGGTGACATCGTCGGTGCCGAGGGGACCCTGTTCCGCACCCGCACGGGGGAGCTGAGTGTCAAGGTGGATTCGTTGCGGCTGCTCACCAAGTCGCTGCGACCGCTCCCCGAGAAGTGGCACGGCCTCACCGACACGGAGCAGCGCTACCGCCAGCGCTACCTCGACCTGATCATGAACGAGGTCTCCCGCCGTGTCTTCCGCACCCGCGTGGAGATCATCCGCTACATCCGCCGCTTCCTCGACGACCGCGGCTTCATGGAGGTGG
>JALTLT010000493.1 GCA_027001815.1 Gammaproteobacteria bacterium
GAGCTGCTGGGTGAGGGTGAGGGGCGGTGACCACCAGCGGCCCCTCACCCTCACCCAGCAGCTCGGCGGCGGCGATGCCGAGAGCGGCACTCTTGCCCCGCCCACGATCGGCGATCAGCAGCGCGGGACGGCGCCGCTGGCCGCGGGCGGCTCGCAACACCGTCTCCACGGCGCGCTGCTGGTCCACGGTGACGGCCCTCCCCTCCCGGCCACGGGAGGGGAGCGGGGAGGGAGCGGTCGCGGGAGACAGGGTGGGGAGTTGGGCCACCCCCTCACGGATCACCGCCACCCCCTCGGCTCCGCCCTGCAGGAGACGGGCGAGACGGCCCGCGAAACGGCCGGCGACCCTCTCCGGTGGCAGAGGGTGGGGGGCGAAGGAGCGGCGCAGCGGGTCCTGCCAACCTTCCCAGCTCTCCAGTGGGGGGGTCAACAGGAGCAGGATCCCGCCACCAGGCACGATACCAGCGGCCACCCCCAACGCATCGGCGTCGAGGCCGGCCCAGAGGTCGAGCACCACGAGGGGGGCCTCGCTGCCCAGCAGTCGGCCTCGCCGCGCGGGCGGCACCACCCCGGCGACCGCCCCCTCCGGCGGCAGGTCGGTGATCCAGAGGGGCTCATCGAGTCCGGCCCCGCCGAGCAGGGCGCGGGCCGCCCGCCGGCCCCACTCGCGCCCCCCCGCGAGCACCACCAGCCTCCGCTGGCGGCTCGCCCGGGCCTGGGCGCGCAGGAGAGCGGCGAAGTCGGCCAGGGCGCAGAAGGAGGGCCGGCGGCCGCCGGCAGCGCACGAGTCCATGGGAGTCAGCCGGGGTGCACCTCGCGCATCAGCCGTTTCATCTCCCGTACCGCCTCGCCGAGGCCGGTGAAGAGGGCGCGGGCGACGATCGCATGGCCGATGTTAAGTTCGCGGACCTGGGGCAGGCGGGCGATCGCCTGGACGTTCTGGTAGTTGAGACCGTGGCCGGCGTTGACGTGCAGACCCAGGGAGTCACCCAGCTCCACCGCACTGACGATCCGTACCAGCTCCCGCTCCGCCTGCTCGGGAGTGGTGGCGTCGGCGAAGTGGCCGGTGTGGATCTCGATCACCGGTGCCCCCACCTCCAGGGCCGCCTCCACCTGTCTCGGATCGGCATCGATGAAGAGAGAGACGCGCACCCCCGCCTCCGCCAGCCGCGCACAGGCGTCACGGATGCGCCCCTTCTGCCCCGCCACCTCCAGCCCCCCTTCGGTGGTCAGCTCCTCACGCCGCTCCGGCACCAGGCAGCAGTCGCGGGGGCGGAGCCGGCAGGCAATCCCCAGCATCTCCTCGGTGACCGCCATCTCCAGGTTCATGCGGGTGAGGAGCACCTGTCGGAGCAACTCCACGTCCCTCTCCTGGATGTGCCGTCGATCCTCCCGCAGATGGATGGTGATGGCATCGGCACCCGCCTGTTCCGCCTCGATGGCCGCCTGGACCGGATCGGGGTAGCGGGTGCCCCGCGCCTGGCGCAGGGTGGCCACGTGATCGATGTTCACCCCGAGCAGGATCTCCCCGCCGGGATGAGAGGATGGATTTCGGTCGCTCAAGGGTACACTCCCTCTACTCTCGGGAAGGCCCATTCTACCTCGGGAGGGGGGAAAAGAGGGGAGACCCTTCGCCTCCGCGGGGAATACGCACCCCTCATCCTATCCGCCGGCACCGAAAAGCTGGCGGCTCCGCAGCTCCCGCCCGCCCAGATGGTGCCGGATCAGATGACGCATCAGCCGTTTCGCCTCCCGCAGCACGCCGGGGTCCTCCAGTTCGCCGCGAGCCAGAGCCTGGAGGGTGCCCCCCTCCACCGCCACCCCGGCGGGCTCCCCCTCGAGCGGTACGGGTCCGATCTCCGGCCGATAGTCGTAACGCCGACCGGCCCGCAGGGGAGCCGCCCGGTCGCCCGCCTCGTGTTCCAGCTCCAGACCGTAGCCCACCTCCTCCAGCAGGCGCAGTTCGAAACGACGCAGCAGGGGCTCCAGGGCCTCCCCTCCGGCAAGCGCCTCGAGGGTGGCCCCGTAGAGACCGAAGAGCCTGGAATGGGGGTCGTTTCGATGCAGGAAGCGCACCAGCAGCTCGTTCAGATAGAGACCACTCACCAGGGCGTGCCCCTCCAGCCGCGGAGCCGGACCCGCCTCCTCCACACCACCCAGC
>JALTLT010000494.1 GCA_027001815.1 Gammaproteobacteria bacterium
GATCTCCACGAACTCCACATCGGCCCACTGGGGCACCGGCTTGATGTTGAGCTGGTCGTGGGGCTTGAGGGGGATGTCGGCGCTCGGGTCGCCCTTGAGCACACCCCCCAGGTCCACGGGGATATGGGCCACTTCGCGGTACTGGCCATCCACCACCAGGTAACGGGTGATCTCGGCCTGCAGGGTGTAGGCGGCCTCCTTGAGCCCGCCGCCCGCACGGAGCAGATCGGAGACGCGCATGCCGGGGCTCATGGGGTAGACGCCGGGGTCCATCACCACGCCGACGATGCCGGCCTCGCGGGCGGGGTCGGTGTCGGTTGCCTGCTGGCGGAGACGGGTGATGATGGGCTCGATGGCCGGCTTCTTGTCCTGCCCGGTCTTGAAGAGGTAGACGCGGTCACGCGGGGCGAGGGCGAGATCGTGCTCGCCGCCGGGCGAGGATGCCACCTCACCCGGGCGGAAGGTGTGTACCTCGATACGGGAGCCGTGGTCGATTTCGCGTACCAGCAAGCCGTATTCCAGGTCCGTCTCCGGCAGCAGATCCCACGCTGCGCGGAAGAGGCGGCTGAGGCGCATGCCCTCTTCCAGCGGGTAGCGGCCGGGGAAGCGGATGTTGCCCTGAATGGCCACGATGGGCTCGGGCTGGTCGAAGGTGGTCTGCTTGGCGAGCTGATTCAGGATGGGGGCGATCTGCCTGGCGCGGTCGTCGCCGATGGAGAAGACGCGCACCTCGTCGCGGCGATGGAGCCGGATATTCTGTCTTGATCCGGGATTGCGCAGCGCCTCGCCCAGGTCGACGGAGAAGACGCGGATGTGACGATCCGGGGGCACCTCGCGCTTGATGAGCACGTAGCGCAGGTCCGGCCGCGGCATGAGGTCGTCGACACTGGGGATGAGGTCGGTGAGGCGCATCCCCTCGTGCCACTGCTGGCCGCCCGGGCGCTCTACATGGCCGGTGAGCAGGACGATGTCCTCCATGCGCTCCAGCACCGAGTAGACTCGCACCACGTCGCCATCCTCGATGCGCATCTTCTTGCCCTTGCGGGTGGAGAGGTCCACGTCCACCAGGGTGCGTTCGCCGTTGGCGCCGACCCGTTCCACCTGCGAGGCGTTGGGGTAGGCGGTGGGCAGAAATCCACCCGCCATCTCCACCAGTTGGCCGACGGTGGATTCGTCCTTGAGTTCGTAGATGGCGGGGCGGCGAACCTCGCCGCCGATGCCGGCGGTCTTGCCGATCGGCGGCACGAAGATGACATCGCCGGGAAGCAGCCGTTCGTCACCGGAGGTGTCGCCATCGAGAAGCAGGTCGTAGAGATCCAGGTGGCGCACCACCTCGCCGTTGCGCTTGAGCTGGATATCCCGCAGGCTGCCGATGGTGCGCACGCCGCCGCTGACGAAGAGCGCATGGGTGATGGTGGACAGCCCGCTTACCACGTAGGAGCCGGGTCGCCAGGCGTCGCCGAGGACGAAGACACGGATGGAGCGAAGCGGCCCCATGGTGATGCTGGCCTTGACGCCGATCATCTGGTTGCTGATGCGGTCGAGCAGCGCCTGCTTCATCTCCTGAAAGGTGAGGCCGGCGACGGGAATGGGGCCCAGTTCGGGGAAGTTGAGCACCCCTTCGCGGTTGACCAGCAGGCTGTATTCGGCGTTCTCCTTGCCGAAGAGCTGGACCATGACGGTGTCACCGGGGCCGATCACATAGGTGGCGGGTACGGGGATGTCGGTGGCCGGTGCGAAGGTGGTGGGCTGGCCCGCGAAGAGGTCGTAGCCGAACTGCTTGAGTTTCTGCCGGACGGCGCGGGTCTCTTTCTTCTCGGCCAGATCCGGTGCGTCGAGGGCCTGCCGGGCGTCCTGCTCGATGCGGCTGGGGGGTTCGGGCTTGCGGGGTTTCACCACCGGCGGGGTCTCGACGGGGGCCTGCTGCCGGGCGGCCGGAACGGTGCCCCCTCCTTTCCTGAACGCCTCGATCGCCTTGGCCTGCTCTGCCGGGGAAAGCTGCTGGAACAGTTTGATCTGCTCGGGTGTGAGTGTCTGGGCCCAGGCCTGGGTGGTGGCGATGAAAAACAGGAGGGAGAGGACGGTTGCGATGCGTTTTGGCAGTTGCAGCTTCATGCTTTCCGTTGGTCCGTGGTGTGGTGTGGCTCTGCCGGCCCGGC
>JALTLT010000495.1 GCA_027001815.1 Gammaproteobacteria bacterium
CCCGGCCGCCGGATCGGGCCCGGATGGGGACTTGCAGAAGGGAGGACGTGGCGGAGGCTTCCCCCGCCCGGGGTTGCTGCAACGCCGCAAGGAAAGTATGCTATCCGGCCACGCATCGTTTTTTTTTATTGTAACTATATGAATCTTGGGGAGTTCCAATGAGCGACCACACCGTAACCATCAGCGACAGCGCCAGCGGCAAGTCCGTCGAGTGTCCCGTCTACAAGGGCACCTATGGCGCACCGGTGTTTGCCGTCAAGGACGTTCCGCAGGAGCTGGGAATGTTCACACTCGATCCCGGTTTCGCCGCAACCGCCAGCTGCCGCAGCAGCATCACCTACCTGGACGGCGAGCACGGGATCCTGCTGCACCGTGGCTACCCGATCGAGCAGCTCGCCGAGCACAGCACCTATCTCGAGGTCTGCTATCTGCTCCTCCATGGCGAACTCCCCACCCGGGAGGAATTCGAGGCCTACGAGCGTTCGGTGGAGGAGGTCGCCCACGTCCACGAACACATCAACCGTTTCTACCAGGGCTATCGCTACGACGCCCATCCGATGTCCATGATGGTCGGCGTGCTCGGGGCGATGGCCTCCTATCATCACCACAACCTCGATATCTGGGACCCGGAGAACCGGGAACTGACCTGCCGGCGCATCATCGGCAAGATGCCGGCGATCGCCGCCACGTGCGACCGTTACCTGCAGGGCCTGCCCTTCACCGACACCGATCCCAGCCGTCACCACGTGGAGAACTTCATGCAGATGATGTTCTCCATGCCGCACGAGGACTACCAGCCCGATCCCAAGGCGGTCCGTGCCCTGGACCTGCTGATGATCCTGCACGCCGACCACGAGCAGAACGCCAGCACCTCCACGGTGCGCCTGGCCGGCAGCGCCGAGAGCAGTCCCTATGCCGCGGTCGCCGCCGGTGCCGCCACCCTGTGGGGCAAGGCCCATGGCGGGGCCAACGAGGCGGTGCTGCACATGCTCTACGAGATCGGCGACAAGAAGAACATCGAGAAGTTCGTCGCCAGGGCCAAGGACAAGAGTGACTCCTTCCGGCTGATGGGCTTCGGCCACCGGGTCTACAAGAACTACGACCCCCGTGCCACCATCATCCGCAAGGCATGCCACGACGTGGTCGACAACATGGCCTCCTCGGACGAGCCCTGGCTGTTCGAGACCGCCATGGCGCTGGAGGAGATCGCCCTCAAGGACGAGTACTTCATCGAGCGCAAGCTCTACCCCAACGTCGATTTCTACTCCGGCATCATCCTCAAGGCACTGGGCATCCCCCTGTCCATGTACACGGTGATGTTCGCGGTCTCCCGGGCGGCCGGCTGGATCGCCCAGTGGAAGGAGCTGATGGAGGATCCGGAGTTCCGCATCGGCCGTCCGCGCCAGCTCTACGTGGGTGCGGAGAAACGCGACTACGTGCCCATCGAGCAGCGCTAGGCACCCTCCTCAGCCCCTTGCTACAATGGCCCGGTGGTCGCAGGACCTCCGGGCCTTTTCATACACCCGCCATTCACCTCGAAGAAGACAACAGGGGGAGTTGTAGATGAAAGCACCTGTTCGTGTGGCCGTGACCGGCGCTGCCGGCCAGATTTCCTACTCGCTGCTGTTCCGTATCGCTGCGGGCGACATGCTGGGGCCGGAGCAGCCGGTGATCCTTCATCTGCTGGAGATCCCGGCGGCGATGGGTGCCCTGGAGGGGGTGGTGATGGAGCTCGAGGACTGCGCCTTCTCCCTGCTCCACGAGATCGTGGCCACCGACGACCCGGTGGTGGCCTTCCGCGACGTCGAGTTCGCCCTGCTGGTCGGAGCCCGGCCCCGGGGGCCGGGCATGGAGCGACGCGACCTGCTGGAGGCCAATGCGGGCATCTTCAAGGTGCAGGGCGAGGCGCTCAACGAGAGCGCCGATCGCAATGTGCGGGTCGTGGTGGTCGGCAATCCGGCCAATACCAATGCCATGACCGCCATGCGCTCGGCCCCGGATCTCAATTCCCGCAACTTCACCGCCCTGACCCGGCTGGACCACAATCGCGCCATCGCCCAGCTGGCCGCCAGGCTGGGAGTCCGGGTCGACGAGATCCGGCGCATGACCATCTGGGGCAACCACTCCACCACCCAGTATCCCGATCTCAGTCATACCC
>JALTLT010000496.1 GCA_027001815.1 Gammaproteobacteria bacterium
CCCCCATCCCGCCCCGCTTCGGGGTGACAATCCACTGATGATAGCATTTCGGCCGCCCCCCCGTCACATCCTGTCAACAGGCAATATTCACCGGAAGGCCGGGGTTTCAACTGCGCGCGGCTTGATGATCCCCCTCGAAAAGAGGAGATCCATCCATCCTGCGGCCGGTGCTCCTCTCCTCCAGGTGCCAGCGATAGAGAACCACGGAGAAGGAGAAAATGATCCAGTAGTCCTGATTCTCCAGGACATTGTTTACAGCAGCAAAGAACCAGTAACCCGCTATGACGGAACCGACCGTGACCGCCATCGTATGGCGCAGGGGATCACGTTCCTGGAAGGCGACGACCAGCACATTCCGGGTGGCAAAACCCAGCACGGCCAGGAACGCCAACAGCCCGAATATCCCGTTTTCCGCCCATGCCTGCAGGATACTGTTGTGCGGCCATAGTGGGTGACGTGGCACTTTCTCGTTCATGTAGTGCTGATACTTGGATATGAAATTCCCCGTACCGATGCCGAGCAGCGGCTCGTCACGGATCGCATCCACCGACATCTCGATGAGGCCGATTCGCTGCTTGATGCTCTGCCAGCCGGACTCGCCGGAGTAGCGCTCCACGGTGGCGGCAGGGAAGAGCGTCATGTAGGCACCGACGATCACCGCTGCCAGGATTCCGGCCACGAAGGGAAAGAGCAGCTTGTAACGAAAACGGAGAAAGAGGTACATGGCGCCGAAGATAAAGAAGGAGCCCACCAGCCCACCCCGGGAATTGGTGGCCAGCAGATTGATCATGAAGAAGGCGAACAGGAATAGCATCAGCAGACGGATCGCCCAGTGGCGCTTCAGATAGAAGAAGGCGATAGTGAGCGCCAGCGGTATGAACATGGCCACCGCATGGAAGTTGGGATCACCGTAGGGGCCGCTGATGCGGATGCCATCGGATTCTGAAAGGGCATAGAGGGCGAAATCGGCCATGTTTCCGAAACGGAGCTGAAGAATCGACTCCGTGGAAATCAGTTCATACAACCCGGTCATCCCGATAAAGACATAGGCCATCAGCAGGAACTTGAAAATCCGGTAAAGCTGATCGGGTCTCTGCAACGAAAGGATCAGCAGCAGATATAGCAACAGCACGCTGGTACGGCGAATCATCTGCCCCGAAAAGAGTTCATAGTCATTGGCGTTGAGTACCGAGGCGAAGGAAAAGAGCAGGAAGGCGTAACTGGAAATGGTAACGCCATTGTCGAACAATCGCGGCAGGAACTGGTTGTCCCGGTAGAGTATCTTCTTGACGAATACGGCTCCCCCCACACACAACAGCAACACCTTTGTGAGCGTGATCGGACTACCGGCTGCAACCGCAGTCAGGCGATCGAACGGGTTGACGAAGAGCACCGCATAGATACCCGCTTCGGTAAAGAACATGGCCAGGGTGAAAAGGACGGCAAGAACGAGCAGGACCGTGGCAGCCAGGGGATTCACTGCCCAGATCACCATGTTGAGGAAAGACAGCCCCGCCAACATCATCGCACCGACGATGTTGTCGAACCATCTGCGGGCCATCATGCGCATCGTACCCTATCCCGTCGTCGCGCAGACGCACTTGTCCAGACGCCGTGTCACATCGTCCCGTCGGCGAGACGCGTCCCGACCGATGAAGACCGCCTGCATACCCGTGAAATCCGGTATGGACTGCCGAGCGAGATCGAGGCGACCAGCCACATAATTGAAGGAATGGACCGGCGTCTCCCCCTCGAACCGAAGCAGTCCCTTGGCACGATAGATCTCCCCGGGCAAGCGCTTCATCAATCTCTCGAAGCAGCGACGATCGATGGGCCGATCGGCTGTCCAGGTGAATGCCTCGATACCCAGATGCTCATGATGATGCGGCGACCGCTCATCACCGCATCTCTCTTCGGCGTCGACATTACGCTCCTGTTCAGCGAGCCGCCGCCAGTACTGGCCTCCAAGGCCGAAAATGAGATGGTAGTCCACCTCACCATTGACCGCGCGAGTGACTATCGCCCTCCGATTGACCCGACGCAGCTTTCTCTCGAGCTTTTTCAGCGACTTCTCCGTAACCAGATCACATTTGTTGATCACCAGAAAGTCGGCAGCCGCCGCCTGCGCTCGCCCCACGGGCTCCTTCTCGATCACATCGAGGTAGTTGGCGGCATCCACTACCGTGGTGACCCCGTCTACAGGATAGCCAAGCTCCTGAAGACGCCGCACCAGATCCCAGGGATCGGCGATCCCGGTGGTCTCGATGACGATCAGATGCGGCTGGACCCTCTGGACGAGTTCCTGCATGGCGGCAGCGAATCGATAGTTTGGGATCGAACAACACACACATCCGCCGGAGATCTCGACCATCTCCTCGACGAAATCGAGGCCCGTCACCACTCTGCCGTCGAGACCGATAGCACCGATCTCGTTCATCACCACCGCAATCTTTCGCCCTTCATAATCGCGATCCAGCGCCTTGCGGAGCAGAGTGGTCTTGCCACTTCCAAGAAAACCGGTAAGGATGTCGACGGGCGGATTCACGCCACCCTCATCCCAGTTTTCGCAACAGGTTGAAGGGGAAGGGATCTCGATAGTCGTTGCAGACCGCACCGACGATCCGCTCACGCAAGGGCTCCAGCATCTCGAGCGCCTCACGACTCGTCGCCAGACGCGAGTAGTCTGCACGAACCACCATCACCACACCATCCACATGGCGCGCCAGCAGGGAGGCATCCCCATAACGCAGTAGCGGTGCCGTATCGACGAAAACCATCGAGAACCGGCTTCGCAGAGCGGAGAGCAGACTGGTGAACTGCCCGGAGGTGAACACATCCGGCAGGTCCACGGCCCCCTGCCCGGCAGTGAGCACGGAGAGATTGGGTTCCACCGTGCCGCGCAAGACCGCATCGAGATCAGCTCCTTCCGCAAGCGCCTCCCGCACGCCCGCCGCCAGCGGCAACCCGACGCGAGCGTGGATAGAGGGCTGTCGGAGGTCGAAGTCCCCGAGGGCGATCTGGCGCCCGGGCTTGAGTCGGGCGGCGGCCAACGCCAATCCCATCGCGGTGGTCGTGCGCCCCTCCTCTCCCACCGCGGAAACGAGGGCAAAGACCCCCCCCTCCTCCCGCGCCAGGGTGATGCGATCGATCGCCGTCTGGTAGCGGCGCACCAGCACCTGTGCACCAATGGGGTCCGCACCCTGGGAATGGGTGGTCGAATCACCCGCATGTCTTCTTGTCAGGAATGGAAGCTTCATGGAATCACCACCGCACCGGAATCGTCGCCTCCGAGAATACGCTCCACCTTGTCGCCGTAAATGATCACCCGCTCCATCTCGACAAAGGGCCGGATCACCTCGGAGACATGGCGGAAGAAACGGCCTGCATCGGCGATCCGCGTGGGCAATACATAGACCACGTCCCCACCTTTCAGAAGAGTGGTGAAGGCCTTGCTACGCCCCTCGAATCCGGCGCGCATGTCCACCATACCGAGGTGCACTTCCGTGGCGACTCTCTGGACGAGGAGGACGTTCTCCAGATCCGCATCGGCGGTGAACCCTCCAGCGCTCATGACGGCATCGAGCAGAGTGGCACTGTCCTCGATCACGACCATTCCCGGATTCTGAACTTCACCCAGAACATAGACCTTGCGTGAACGGAACTTGACGATGTCCACGTTGACCTGAGGATCGGCAAGATATTCCTGGAGCCGTTCGGTGATCATGCGCCGGAGGTCTTCGGTTCCAGTCCCCACCACCTCGATCTCCCCCACCAGAGGGAAGAAAATAACACCGCTGGGACTGACCCGCAGTTCGCGGGTGAGATCGTCGTTCTTCCACACGGTGATGCGCAGCTCGTCCCCGATTCCGATGGGGAAGCCGTCCACTTCCGGAGCCTCCCGATCACTCATCCGTATCACCTGGATGTCGTCGCGTGTACTCTTCTCCGTCGCCTTCCGGGGAGCCCGTTTCCGACTATGGGTCGCTGCCGGCGACGGACCTTCCGCCTGCCCGTCGATGGCGGGAATGGCCGAACGTCGGGGATGGCTGCCCAAGGTCTCGCAACCCGTCAGCAACGTGTTGAGCAACAGCAACGCCACCAGCCACAGGCCAGCGGAAGCCCTCTCTCTCCTCACCGCGTCTCTCCTCTCTCCTCTCATGACGTGCCTCCGGATCCTATTACCCGATCCGGCAAGACCGATCCGAGAGGGGGAACGGCACCCAGATCACGCAGCCCGAGCGACAGCTCCAGCTCCTCGGGACGACGGATGGTGTCGCTCCAGAATTCGGCGACGAAGGCGGCGCCGATGGCGATCATCGGGCCCAGGACCACGATCACCAGGGCGCTCAGCCACCAGATGGGCCAGTCGTTGCTGGCGTCTGGCGGCAGCCAGGCCGGATCACTGATCTTGATGTCGAACTGACTGCTCTCCGTATAGCGCTGCACCTCCAGCTTGAGCGCCTTGTCCCGCAGGGAGTTGTACCGGGCCCGCAGTCCTTCCACCTCTCTCTGTAACCGGGTCAGCTCCATCTCCTTTGCACTGAATGTCTGGAGGTCACTCTCCAGGGAACCGATCAGCTTCACGAGCTCACGATTGCGGCCCTCCAGCTCCGCCAGCCCGGCGCGCGCCTCGGCCACATCCTTCTCCAGCGACGAGACCACCGGATTGCGCTGGCTGGTCTGCTTGAGCACGATCACCGGCTTCTCCTCATCCAGCTTCTCGTAGCCGGTCTCGATCCGCGATTTGAGCCCCTGCAGCTCGGGATACTTGGGCAGGAAATCCACCTTCTTGCCGGCAAGTTCCAGCTCCGAACCAAGCAGCTGCTCCTTGAGGCTGACATAGATGGAGTTGGGGCCCCTCTCGATGCTGGTGGCGATCTGTTCGGGAACCGTGTCGAGTTGCGCCTCCATGTTCCGCAACCGTGCGGTGAGCGCAGCGACGCTCTTGGCGTTGTTCTCGTATTCCCCCTTGGCCGCCTCGAGTCGTTCCAGACGCAATTGCCTCTGGTTGTCCAGATCGATCACCGCTGCATCCTGCATGAACTTCACGAGCCGCTGCTCGGCGGCCAGCAGGTCAGCCTCGGCGCGACCCAGTTGCCCCTTGATGAAGGTGAGATTCTCGTCGGCCTGGCGACGATCGAAACCCTTCACCTTCTCCTTCAACATGGCGGCAAGGTCATTGGCGATACCCACGGCCATCTCCGGCGACTCGGCGGATACGGTAAGCATGATGGTGGAGGTTCCCTCCTCGAGCTCGATCTCCTCCATGTCGTCCAGCAGTTCGTCGAGAGCACTTTCGTAGAAGTTGGGGGGCACTTCCGGCAGGAGACCGATCGCCTGCAACAGATAGATGGGGCTGCGGACGATGTCGGCGATCCACAGCTTGAGCTTCTCGCGCAGATTCCTCGGATTCTCCGCCTTGCGCCGCTCCAGTTCATCGAGCCTGTATTTCTCGACGATCTCGCGACCGAATTCGTAGCTGTTGAGCACTTCCACCAGGTCCACGGCCAGGTTCTTCTCCGGCGCGGCCGCGCCGTAGAGATCCTCGAACACCCGTACCTCCTGGGGAGGGTTCTGCATCACCAGCACCTTGGTGGTCGCCTCCCAGGTGGGCGTGATGAGGAAGGTCCCCATGCCTATGCCAAAGGCGATGGCAAAGAATATGGAGACGATCATCCGCTTGCGCTTGGCCATTACGAACAGCGCACCAAGGAAGAAGTCGTGAGGGGTTTGATTGGACGAGTTGTTCAGCATTCAGGCCTGCTCCTGGCGATGGATCCCGACTTCCGGGTTCAGATGTATCCGAGGCTCTTCAGGCGTTCACGGACCGCATTCTCCTCCTTTTCACTGAGGCTGATCTCGCCGTCCATCTCCATGCTCCCGCCCGGGCCGCCCTGCCCCTCGCCGGGTGGTCGCTTCCGCAGCAGCTCGTCGGAGAGGGCCTCCTCCAGCACCCGCCCCTCGAGACCCTCCGGCAGGGGCTCGTCGAGCAGGTAGAGGAGCGTCGGCGCCAGGTCGCGGATATCCGCTTCCAGCTCCACCCCCTCGACGAAGGAGGGGCCACGCCCAATGAAGACACCATCGAGGCGATGGGTTCCGCTGTGGGGGTATTCGGAGGAGTCGATGTTGAGATAGTCGCCGAAGATGTCGTCCCCCTGGTCGACCCCCTTCTTGGTGAAGTAGGCATAGTCGCGCCAGTGAATCACCAGATCCGGCGCCGGATCGCGGTTGGGCCCCTCGTAGAGCTCGTCGCTGCGATAGACCCGCTCGATGATCTTCTCGCCGGTATCCGGGTCGGCCAGTTCCATCAGCTTGGCAGAGATCTCTGCCAGCAGGTCGTCGTACTCGGAGGGATCGACGATGCCGTCCGGCTCACGCCCCTTGAGGTTGATCCGGATGTTGCCATACATCCCGATGCCGAAGGCGCGGGTCTCGGCCCAATCGACGGTCGCTTCGTGGATCATCCCCTCCACACGGTTGCGCAGATCGGGAAACCGGGCCCGCAGCCACTTGCGCATGGAGACCGGAAGCAGCCGCTTGGCGCTGCTCTTGGCCCGCTTCAGGAGTGAGCGCCGCATCTGGCTCCGGGGGCGGGTGAGATACCCCTCCCGCGCCAGCCAGTTGTCCAGGTAGAAGATCTTGCGGATCGAGCCCGCCCCGTGATCGGACATCACCACCACATTGACATCGTCGGGGAGTATCTCCAGGAACTTCCCCAGCTCCACATCGACCGCCCGGTAGACGCGCTCCACCTGCTCACGGCCATCCGGCAGGCCCCAGAAGACGTGCTGGACGTGGTCGGTGGAGGTGAAGACGGTCATGAAGAAGTCCCAGGGATGGTTCTGCATCAGGTAGCGGCCGGTCTCGCCCCGATGAGCCACCACCTCCTCGATGTCGCGCAGATACTCCTCCGGCGCGAACTTCTGGCCGATGGGGAAGGTCCAGTCGAACCGGTACTTGCCGAAGCGGCCGATCAGCTCGTCGTAGACCTCGTGGGGCCAGAACACCTCGCGCTCCACCTTGGGGGTGTCGAAACCGGGGATCATGATGCCCCTGATGTGCTCCGCCGGATAGGTGAAGGGGACATTGACCACCACCGCATCCCGGCCGGAGCGGGTGAGGTGGGTCCACAGGGCGGGGACCCGACGATCGAGGGCGGTGCTAAGCTTCAGATGGCCATCCTCGAAACGGGAAAAGTCGTAGATGCCGTGGCGGCCCGCATTGACACCGGTGGCAAAGGAGGTCCAGGCCATGGGAGTCAGTGGAGGAATGGTGGAGCGCAGGGGACCATGACACCCCTCCTCGAGAAGCCTCGCCAGATTGGGCAGGCGACCCGCCTCCACCGCCGGTCTGATGATATCGAAGGTACCGCCATCAATGCCGAAGACGAAGACTCGTTCCTTGCTCATGCCGATTTCTCTTCCAGGGTTCTTGCGGGAGGAGGAAGAAGGGCGTTCTGCAGGGCCACATACTGGCGCTCCATCTCCTCCCAACTGTATTCGGTGGAGGCCTGGTGCAGTGCCTGCTCCGCCATGCGGCGCACCAGCCCCGGTTCCTCGATGCAGCGCAGCATGGCGGCCGCGATATCGTCGATGTCGGTGTCACTCACCACCAGACCCATCTCCCGCTCGCGGATCACGGGGCCGAGACCGCCGATGTCGGTCATGATCACCGGAACGGCGTTGGCCAGCGAGTCGAAGAACTTGCGGGGCGTGATATTGCGGAACCACTCGCTGCGGGGGTAGATCAGCAGCGAGACATCGACGCGACGATAGAGGTCGGGCATGTCGGCAGCGCTGTAGGCACCCAGGTACTCCACATGCTCCTTGACCGGTTCCAGCAGGCGATGGAAAGTCTCCCGGTAGTTCTCCACCACCCGTCCGGCAATCACCATGCGGGTCTCGGGGCGGACCTTCACCACCTGTGCCAACGCCTCGAGCGTGGCCTCGAAACCGGTATTGGGGTAGATGGTCCCGAAGCGGCCGAAGATCACCCCGGGGCGATCGAACTTCTCTTCCGGCAGCTTCCGGACGCGCAGCTCGGGGCGGGCGTAGTTGCCGATCAGCACCACCCTGGGATGACCCATCGCACGGTACTTCTCCACCTGGATGAGATTGGTGACGCTGATGGCACTCATGCGCCGGGAGAGCATCCTTTCCACTCCCTCGACGATCCCCAGCAGCCAGGCCCATTTGCGCGGCCACAGGGCATAGTAGTTGGGCTCGTGGGACTCGAACACCACCGGTCGCCGGAGAAACAGCCGAACGGCGGCACCGAGCGGCACCACATCGAGATTGTGCACGTGGAGGATATCGAAGGGATGTCGCCGCAACCAGAAGAAGGCGCGAAACCAGAAGCGGAGGAGAGGCAGGAGCTGCCGAAACGGACCACGCATCTCGCCGGTGCTCTCCCGCAGACGCACCACGTGAATCCCCTCGAGTTCCTCCTCCAGCGGATTGTCTCCCTCCCTGTCACAAGCGAGAACGGTGACCTCGAAGCCGTTGCGCGCGAGGATGTGGGCCTGACCGGAGGTACGCGGATAACGTCCCTGCACCGGCAGATAGGATTGGTAGATGACCTTGACGACCTTGGGCTTCATGGTTCCTCGTTCCGGGGAGACTCCGACCCGGCCCCGACGTCCACCGGGACCGCGCCAGGACCCCCATGCGCACCGACCTCGCCGCCGGCTGCCCGCCGACGTATC